>NZ_JAEPRP010000071.1:0-33892 GCF_016652895.1 Ensifer sp. SSB1 | reverse complement strand
AAGGGCTTCGAACTGATGCATTCCGGCGAAAGCATCCGCTCGGTGGTGCTATACTGAGCGCGGGTTGAGGACTGTTCCAGACTGCAATTGCATTTCACGTTCCGCCGCGCCACCGGCCGGCGGCGCCAGTGAACAGCCGGGCATCGTGCACCGGCCAAAAGGAGGAGAAGCCCATGCCAAGCATTGCCATACATCCGTCCCTCGACAGCGGGTTCAAGGCGACGGACGCCGCCTTTTCCGGCGGCACGCTCGTCTGCAATTGCACGAGCAATCCCGTAAAGGTCCGCGTCAAAGGTGACATCGCCCACAACCACGCCTGCGGCTGCACCAAGTGCTGGAAGCCCGGCGACGCCGTTTTCTCCGTCGTCGCCGTGGCACCGACGGATAACATCGAGGTTCTGCAGAACGGCGACAAGCTGGCGGTCGTGGACCCTACCGCGCTGATCCAGCGCCATGCCTGCAAGGACTGCGGCGTGCACATGTATGGCCCGGTGGAACGGGACCACCCGTTCAAGGGGCTGTCTTTCCTGCACCCCGAACGCTTCCAGGAAACAGGCTGGGCAAAGCCGGGCTTTGCGGCCTTCGTCTCCTCGATCATCGAGAGCGGTTATGATCCGGCGAAGATGGATGGCGTGCGCGCCCGGCTGCGCGAACTGGGTGTGGAACCCTATGACTGCCTCAACCCGGGCCTCATGGATTACATCGCCACATGGACGGCCAAGAAGAGCGGCGCGCTCAAATCGGCCTGAGCACGCAGACGCAACCATCTGAAAAACTTCAGACATCAACCCGCAGGTCGTATCGCATGGATTGCCTCAAGCCCGCGTTCAAAGCCGAAATTCTGAGAATTGTCGGTGACGGAAATTTCAAGGACGGAGAGGCCATCTCCACGATCGACTACGGAGTGGCGCCCGAAAATCTGGGGGCGCGCGCAGTCGTGTTCCCCAGAACGGCCGACGAAATTGCGGCGGTCGTCAAATGTTGCCGAGCGCACGGCGTTCCGCTCGTTACTCATGGGGGACGAACCGGGCTCGTCGGCGGTGCCGTATCCAGGCCGGGCGAGCTGGTGCTCTCGACCGCCCGCCTCAATCGCATCCTGCATATCTCGCCGATCGAGCGCGTTGCCGTGGTGGAAGCCGGGGTTACGCTGCAGGCGCTGCAAGCAGCGGCGGCCGTACATCGACTTGAAACAGGGATCGATTTGCCGTCGCGTGGGTCGGCTACGATCGGCGGGATGGCGTCCACCAACGCCGGGGGCATTGCCGCCTTTCGCTTCGGGGTGATGCGGCATCGCATTCTCGGTATGGAGGCCGTGCTTGCCGATGGCTCCATCTACTCGGATATGACCCGGGTCGTGAAGAATGCCGCCGGCTACGACCTGAAACATCTCTTTGTCGGAGCGGAAGGCACGCTCGGCATCATCACGCGCATTGCCGTCAAGCTCGAACCCCAGCCGGCAGCCACCGCCACGGTCCTCTTCGGTCTGCCGTCCGTGGATGCGGCACTCGCGGTCGTCCGTCGCGGCCTCGACGCCGAATACGGTCAACTGCGGGCAGCGGAGGCGATCTGGAATACCTTTTTCCGCCTGACGTCCGGCCATCAGTCCTGGTCGGCCGTGGACTACAGGACCGACCATCCGATCAACCTCTTGGTCTCTCTCGGCGGGACTGAAGAGGACGCGTTGCAGGCGGAACTGGGACGTATCTACGAGGACGTCATCGCCGATCATCCCGACGCCTCGGCCGTGATCGCCTCTTCGGGCGCGCAGGAGGTCGATCTCTGGCGCCTGCGCGAAGATACGGACCTGATCTATCGAAAACATCCGAGCGCGCCATCCTACGATGTCTCGGTCCCGCTTTCGGAGATCGGCGCCTATCTCGAGCGTTGCCTTGAGGGGCTGCGGGAACTGGATGCTGCCCTCGGCCCCTACCTGTTCGGCCATCTCGCCGACGGAAATCTCCATATCGTCCTCAATGCCGCCGGCAGCGATATCCCAGCCGAAAAGGTCAAGGCAATCGAGACGATCCTTTACAGGGATATCGGGGGGATCGGCGGAGCGTTCTCCGCCGAACACGGGATCGGCATCAAGCGCATGGGGCAATTGTCGGATATCTCAGGCCCTGTGAAACTGGCGCTGATGCATCGCGTGAAGGAAACGCTCGACTCTGCCGCGATCCTCAATCCCGGCAAGGTTCTGCTTCCGGTTTCCCCCTGAGGCAGGCGCTCCCGGCGCGTCTCTCGCCGACGAGCGGATTTCTCGAGGCGGGCGAGATCAACTCGCCCGCCTCGAATTATTGGGCCAGTTAGTTGGCGATCGGCGCGTAGGCGCCGTTGCTCCAGCGGTTGATGTCGTAGCTGGCATCCTTGAGGTCGCCCTTTTCGTCGAAGGCCACCGAACCGACGACAGTATCGATCGGCTGGCCGTTCTTCAGAGCCTCTGCAACCTTCGTCGGATCGTCCGAACCGGCACGCTCGATGCCCTGTGCGAATGCTTGAATGACCGCGTAGGAGAAGAGTGTGAAACCTTCCGGCTTGAAGCCGCCGGCCTGAATCTTGGCTACCGCCTCCTTCGCCTCAGGCTTGGACTGCGGATCGGACGGGAAGACGAAAAGCGTGCCCTCGCCCGCCGGGCCCGCGACCTGCCAGAACTCCGGCGAGGCGATCGAGTCCGGCATGATCAGCTGGAATTTGTACTTCTGCTCGGCGGCCTGGCGCAGCATCAGGCCGGCTTCCGGATGGTATCCGCCAAAATAGACCACATCGGCCTTGGCCTCTTTCAGCTTCGTCACGAGCGCGTTGTAGTCCTTCTCACCCGCGTTGATGCCTTCATAGAGGACCTCCTTCAGGCCACTTTCGTTCATCGTAGCGCGCACCGCATTGGCAACACCCTGGCCATAGGCGGTCTTGTCGTGCAGAACTGCAACGTTCTTGCCAGCATATTCCTTGGCGATCCATGGGCCTATGAAGGCGCCCTGCGCGTCGTCACGGGTGTAGAGACGCATGATGTTGGTCCAGCCCTTGGCCGCCGCATCATCCGTCATGACCGGGTTGGACGAGGCCGGGCTCATCATCAACGTGCCGTTCTCGGCATAAACAGCGGATGCCGGAATGCTGGAACCCGAGCAGGCGTGGCCATCGACAAAGCTGATGCCGCTTGCCGCGATCCGGTTGGCAACCGAAACCGCCTGCTTCGGGTCGCACTGGTCGTCTTCGAACTGCAGCTTGACCTGGCGGCCAAGCACGCCACCCTTGGCGTTGATCGCGTCTGCAGCCGCCTGAGCGCCCTGCCTGAACTGATCGCCGATCGTGGCGAGCGGTCCGGTCAGCGGACCTGCCACGGCAAATGTCAGATCATCCGCACGCGCGGCTGTCCCCATGAGCAGGCCGAGGGCCGTGCCGATAATCAGAATACGTCTCATTGTCTCAACTCCCTTTTGTTGCCCGCTTTCACGCGGTGCACTCCTCCAACACGAAATCTTCATTCTCGAAGCCGCCGGTCTTTTCGCAAAGGAGCGGCTGGCATTCGAGCCATTCCCATAGATAGGCAGCAAGCCCTCGGTCGACGTGAACACGCAACGTTTGCGTGTCTCCGTGGAAATAGACACTGCAGGTCAGGCCGCAAAACTGCAAGGCGGCGCAGGGGCCGGCATTGTCGGGGTCGATCGTCGTCGCCCGCGCCAGGAGATCCCGCACGCCCTCGCCCCGCGCTTCAAAAACACGCTGTGCCGAACCGAGTGCGGTCACTCCATAACCGTCCTGATGCCAGCCCGCCGCACACTCGGACGCCTGCAATCCGACCACAAGCAACCGGTCGCGCGCGACGCGCACGGCATAGCGCTCGCCCGTGGCGAGACCCAACGCGCCGATATCCTTGGCAAGACCATGGCGCTCGCGAAATCGCTCAATATCGCCGCTGACGAGATGCTGCGTCAGCCCGGAGACGGCACGCACGTCGACCGCTCGACCTGTCAGGCAGGCACTGTTCCAATCAGGCTCGGGCTTCCACTTACGCGAATTGTCAAGCATGGAGGCGACCTCCATCCGTGTCGAAGGCGCAAGGGGCGACGATCCGGGCGCGCCGTAGCTCCCGCAGATGCTGAAACTCGACGATCTCTCCCATACGCGAAAGCCCACGCTCGATGAGCCCGAGCGCAATCGGCCGCTGCAACACAGGGCTGAAATAGCTTGAGGTGACAAAGCCGGCACTGCGGATGCCGCTATGATTACGCTCGATCCCGTGCGCACCGGTCGGCAGCACGCCTTTGCCATCGACGATTTCGAGCCCGACGAATTGCCGCCGGTCCGGACGCTGAGCATCCTCCGTGATCAGCGAGCGGCGACCAAGGAACTCAACCTTCTTCTTCTCAAGCGGAGCCGTCAGGCCGAAATCCATCGGCCGGCTCGTGCCGTCCGTATCCTTGCCGATTACGATGTAGCCCTTCTCCGCACGCAGGATCATCAGGGCTTCGAGGCCGAGCAAGGTGACACCGAAGTCCTCCCCTTCGCGCCGCAGTCGCGACCAGAGAGCCCCGGCCAGGTCGGCCGGCACGGAGATTTCGTAGGAGCGCTCACCGGTGAAGCTGATGCGCGCGACCCGCACAGGCGTCCCTTCGAAGATGCCTGAGGCGACGGCCATATGCGGCAGTGTCTGGTCGTCGAGCAGGACCCCAAGGTCTATCGTTTCCAGCAACGCCCGCGCACGGGGCCCGGTGATTGTCAGCGTCGCCATCTCCGAGGTCGCGTCATGGATGAACACCCGCCGGCGATCGAAACGATCCTGCCGCCATTCTTCCAGGAGGGCATGAACCCCGGCAACATGCGACGAGGAGCACGAAACAATGAAGTGGTTCTCGTCCAGCCTCACCAGCACCCCGTCATCATAGACATTGCCGGCTTCGGTAAGGATGAAGCCGTAGCGGCACCGTCCTGCTCCAAGGGTCGAGACGGTGTTGTAATAGATGAAATCGAGGAAAGACGCGGCATCCGGCCCGAGCACCTCGATCTTGCCGAGCGGCGAACCGTCGAAGAGCGCGACGCCGTCGCGCGCCGCCCTAGCCTCTTCCTGGATGCGTTCTTCCGACGGGCCTGCACCATAGAAGGCCGGGCGAAGCCAGCCGCCATATTCGCGAAACACCGCACCTTCGGCCCTATGTTCCTTTTCGAGCGGCAGCCGGCGCAGCGGGTTCATCCGGGTTCCGGAACGAGCACCTGCGAAGGAGGCGAGCGGTACCGGCGTAAAGGGCGGGCGATAGGTGGTCGTGCCGACCTCCGGGATCCGTCGACCGGTCAGTTCAGCCATCAAGGCCAGGCCGTTGACGTTGGACGTTTTACCCTGGTCGGTCGCCATGCCGAGCGTGGTGTAACGCTTCAAGTGCTCGACCGAGACAAAGTTCTCCCGGACAGCCAGTTCCACGTCCTTGGCCGTGACATCGTTCTGCAGATCGATCCAGACCCGTTCTTTCGCATCGGGCTTCGGCCAGGCGGCGACGATGCCGAGGTCCCTCCTGGTATCACCAGCAAGGTCCGGCGGAAGAGAGAAATCACCCGCCGCTGCGCCGATCACTTCCACGCCAGCAACAGGCCGGCCGGGGACGAAGGCGAGAATATCGTCACGCCAGTCGAGTTTGCCCTGCGCCTGACAATAGAGATGGACCGTCGGCGTGAAGCCGCCCGAGACGAGCACCGCGTCGGCCTCAAGCGTGCTGCCATCAGAAAGCAGCACGGCATTGACGGCACCCTTGCCGCTCGCAGATCTGACCGTGCGCCCCTGCAGGACGCGTATCCCCGAGCGGACCTGACGCATCGTGCGATAGTCGACGACCGTGACGTCGGCGCCTGCGGCAGCGAGCGCCTCCGCCGTCTCGTAGGCGAGCCCGTTGTTCGTTGCGACCACAACCTTGCGGCCGGCCGCAACACCGAAGCGACGGAGATAGACGAGCGCGGCTTCCGCGGACATGATGCCCGGCAAGTCGTTGTTGCCGAAGGGCAGCGGCCGTTCGATGGCGCCGGTCGCAAGCACGATCGATTTCGCGCGGACACGGAATAGCCGGTCCGACACACCGTCGACACCCCGTTGGTTCAGGCCAACCAGACCGTGGTCATAAATGCCGAAGGCCGTGGTGCCGGTCAGCACGAGCACGCCGGCCCGCTCCAGTTCCTCAACGACATTTTCAGCCCACTCGGCGCCCGGCTTTCCTTCCATCTGCTCCTCGTGGAAGAGCAGGCTGCCGCCGGCCCGGGCACCGTCGTCGCAGAGCACGACACGGCGGCCGGCGCGCAAAGCGGACCGCGCCGCATCAAGGCCCCACGGCCCGGCGCCAATCACCAGGACGTCGCAATGATGGTTGATCTGTTCGGCAAGTCCTGGCCCATCGGCATTCGTGTCCAGGGTTCCGAGGCCCGCCATCTGCCGGATGCGGGGCTCGAACCGGTGCCAGTCGGGGAACATGAAGGTCTTGTAGTAGAACGCGGCCGGAATGAAGCGCGAGAACGCGTCGAGGAAGGCATGACGGTCGTTCGCGGCGCTCGGCTCGGCATTGACGGAGCGAACGACCATACCGTCCGCGGCGAGGATCTGTGTCGCCCGGCCGTTTGGCATGCCGCCTGCGATGTCGACGAGTGCGTTCGGTTCCTCGACCCCGGCACCCCAGAGCCCGCGCGGGCGGTGGTACTTGAAGCTGCGGCCGACAACGGCCACGCCGTTGGCAAGCAATGCCGAGGCAACGGTATCACCGGTGTAAGCCTCGACCACCCTGCCATCAAAGGTAAACCGCAGCGGCCGTGTCCTGTCGATGGCCGTGCCGTCCTCAGTGCGCCATGCCGTCATCGCCGCCTCCATTCGCCAGCGCAATCGCCTGCGCCACCCCGTGGTGCACGGTATCGCGCTCCATGCGGAACACCTCGCCACAGGTCATGTGCATCCAGATCTCGTTTGCCGGCCCCCGCGGGTTGTTGCGCTCATGCAGATAGGCGGTCCATTGACCATCAGTCACATCGCGAAAACCTTCCGGGCGCAGATTTCCGGCATCGCCGCCGAAGTGAAACTCGCTCTCGCTCCTTGGGCCGCAGAACGGGCATGGAAAAAGCTGCATTCCGTCCTCCTAGTGCGCGATGCCCGAGCCGGCCGCTTCGTCGATCATGCGGCCACGCGCGAAGCGGTCGAGATCGAATGGACGGCTGACGTCGTGGTGTTTGCCGGTGGCGAGCAGATGGGCGAGCAGAGTGCCGCCGGCGGGGATGGCCTTGAAGCCGCCCGTTCCCCAACCGCAATTCAGGAACAGACCCGGCAACGGGCTCTCCCCCAGGATCGGCGAAGAGTCCGGCGTGACATCGACGATGCCCGCCCATTGCCGCATCAGCCGGAGCTGCCGGAAGCTCGGGAACATTTCAAGCAGCCCCGAAACGACGTGTTCAAGCACCGGAAGATTGCCGCGCTGCCCATAGGACGGAATCCGATCTAGGCCGCCACCGATGACGAGCTCGCCCTTGTCCGACTGGCTCGCATAGGTGCCGGTCGCCGGAGACAGCACGACCGTATCGAGCGCCGGTTTGATCGGCTCGGATACGCAGGCTTGCAGAGCGTAGGACGTTATCGGCAAACGGAAGCCGGCCTTTTCGGCGAGATGAGAGGAATTTCCGGCCACGACCATGGCGACGCGGTCAGCCCGGATTTCGCCCCGGCTTGTCTTCACGCCGCGGCAGCGGCCTCCCTCGACGAGGAATTCCTCCACCTCGCAGGACTGGATGATGTCGACGCCCAGCCTGTCGGCAGCGCGCGCATATCCCCAGGCGACGGCATCGTGCCGCGCCGTCCCGGCCCTTCCCTGCCACACACCGCCGAAGACCGGATAGCGCGCTTCGGGCGAGAGGTTGATCAACGGCAGCACGCGGCGCACGTCCTCGACGTCAAACAGCTCGGCGTCCGTACCGTTGATCTGCATGGCGTTGACCGTGCGCGCGGCCATTTCCATCTCGGCCTCGCTGTGCGCCAAGGTGATGATGCCGCGCTGCGAGAGCATGATGTTGTAGTTGAGCTCACGCCCCAGCGCCTCATAGAGGCGGAGGGCCATTTCGTAGAGCGCGGTGCTCTCCGGGAAGAAGTAGTTCGAGCGCACGACCGTCGTGTTGCGTCCGGTGTTGCCGCCGCCAAGCCATCCCTTCTCGATGACCGCGATGTTGCGAATATTGTGGTTCCTGGCGAGATAGTAGGCGGTCGCGAGGCCGTGACCGCCGCCGCCAATGATCAGGATGTCGTAGCGCGGTTTCGGATCGGGAGAGCGCCAGGCCTTCTGCCAACCCTTCTGGGCGTTGAGACCTTCCTTGAAGAGCGAAAAGGCGGAATAGCGCCGCGTCATCTGGAGGCACCATCGCCTGGGGGCGTCGCACCTGGCGGATCGGCGGACAAGGCTGGCTGCTGCATTGAATGCCCTCGCGATGGAGGAATCGGCGCATCCGTGGTCCCGCGCGCCCGATCCATACGGGCATCAATAATGATTCTAGACACAAATGTCTAGACGATCGCGTCACCAACGACGCCTGAAAGCACGCTCCTGCCCAGTCGTTCGGCATATTATGGCCAAACAGCGAACTTCAGCGTGTACAGACATGTCCATTTTGACTCAACTATCGGGTTGAACGCGTCGCATGACTGCGGTGAACGACTCGACTTCTTCATCGGAAGGAAGACGACCGGTGAAGCTGAGCAGGTAGGGGCGAAGCAACCGCAAGCGCATTTCGCGACCGTCGCGTATTCCAAGCGTAAAGTGGCCGACTTGCGTAAAATAGAGCACGCGGGCCCGGATGAAGGCCTCTTCCTCGGGGTATCCGTACCGCAGAAACATCCGGGTGATCGCATCGACGCGCTGGTCGTCCGCCTGGTCGACCACGCCGCGAACCACGGCATCCACCTGCCCCCAGGACCTGACGGCTGCGTCGAGCCGCGGATCGAACATCGACGGGTCGACCCAGCACTCGAAGATATGGCAGACCGCCTTCGTTACGGTGGGCGCCGGACGCAACGCCCGCTCGAGGATCGGGCTGGTGTTCTTGGTGAGCCAGTGTTCCAGCAACTCCGCGTGCAGTGCCTGCAGATCGGCAAAGAACCAATAGAAGCTCGACCGGGAAACCGCGAGTTTCTTGGCCATGACCTGGATCTTCACATTGGCGATACCCTCTTCGATCAGGGCATCAATGCCGGCATCGATCCAGGCCTCCCGCGTCATGCGGCCAGCCTGCTTCGTCGCTTCCTCTTTCGCCCCACGGGGCTTCTTTACACTCACCATATCTCCTTGGCCGAACCGCCGGCAGTTTGCGGATCTGGTCCTGATGTTGCCCAAAGCGGAAGCGAGATCAAGCTGCTAGGGCGCGCATCGCCGCCACAAGCATCCACGGCCATCGCCTGCACACGGAAAATCATCCGGCACGGAACCTTCACAGTCACACGCCTGTCACCGAAGCCCACGATATCTCGGCACCCTGTTCGACCGCCGGAATGAAACTCGACCATTGCTTCCGCAGTCGGTTCCGGTATCGAGTTTCAATGTCCGCTAACTGGGCGGTCCGCACACACGTCAGACAGAGGCGAGAACGGCCGCCGCCGAAGGCGACATCCGGTTTCGGCATCGAACGAGCTGGGGCTGCAGCAGAGCCTGGGAGTTGTTGGTGGGGTCATCGGCGAAAACAATGCATGAGCAGGCAGCAAGACCGCACCGGGGCACGCCGACCGAAGTCTTCGGCGCTTTCTTGAAGCTGGGGCTGACGTCGTTCGGCGGACCGATCGCGCACCTCGGCTACTTCCGAGACGAATTGGTGGTGCGTCGCAAGTGGATCGACGAGGCCGGCTATGCGGATCTCGTCGCGCTTTGCCAGTTTCTGCCCGGTCCGGCCTCAAGCCAGGTCGGCTTTGCGCTCGGCCTCCTGCGTGGTGGTCCGCTCGGCGCGCTCGCCGCCTGGGCCGCATTCACCCTGCCGTCTGCGCTGCTGCTGATCGCTTTCGCCATGGCGGCGACCACCTTCGGCGGCCCGATCGGAACGGGCCTTTTGCACGGGCTGAAGGTCGTGGCCGTCGCGGTCGTGGCCCAGGCCGTATGGGGCATGGCGAAGAGCCTCACGCCGGACCGCGAACGCGCCAGCATTGCCCTTGCTTCCGTGTTGATCGTCGTGTTTGCGGCGGGTGCGGTCGGGCAAATCGCGGCGATCACATTCGGTGCGCTCGCCGGTGTCATGCTGTGCCGCAACGGCCCGGTCACGGGATTCACGCATTTCAGCTTTCGCGTCACACGACCAGTCGGCATCATCTGCCTCGTCGCTTTCTTCGCCTTGCTCGGCCTTCTGCCGGTCCTTGCGGCAGTTTCCCAGAACTGGGCGCTCTTCGACGCCTTCTACCGCTCCGGCTCTCTCGTCTTTGGCGGCGGACATGTGGTCCTGCCGTTGCTGCAGGCCGAAGTGGTCGCTCCGGGCTGGATTTCCAATGATGCTTTCCTTGCCGGCTACGGCGCGGCCCAGGCCGTTCCAGGCCCGCTCTTCACCTTTGCAGCCTATCTCGGTGCGGTCATGGGGCCCGCTCCGAACGGCATTCTCGGCGCGGCCATCTGCCTTGTCGCGATTTTCCTGCCCGGCTTTCTGCTGCTCATCGGCGCCCTTCCCTTCTGGGACAGTTTCCGCAAACGCCCGCTCGTACTGGCTGCGATGCGCGGCGCAAACGCAGCCGTGGTCGGCATCCTCGGCGCGGCGCTCTACAGTCCGGTCTGGACCAGCGCCGTGCTGAACTCCTACGATTTCGCGCTCGCGCTGACGGCGTTCATTCTGCTCGTCGTGTGGAAGGCGCCACCGTGGATCGTTGTGGCGCTGACGGCCGCAGGCGGAACTGCTCTGCACCTTCTCTGAATTCCGCAGACCATCAAGCGCGCTGGGTGTGTTTCCATCGCAGTTTCTTCGCCGGGAAGAACCGAATTGTTTGTGCGCGCTTTGCCCTTGACCTTACCATCGTTGGAAGCCCCACATTCGGATACGTCAGATCAAATGGAGTTTCCAATGTACCATCTCAACATCCCCGACATGACCTGCGGACACTGCGCCGGAGCCGTCGAGAAAGCGGTAAAGTCGGTCGATCCCAGCGCCAAGGTCGCGGTCGATCTCGATGCCAAGACCGCATCGATCGACTCTCAGATCGGCTCGGATGCCTTCGTTACGGCGATCGAGGAGGCCGGCTACCAGGCATCCTTCAAGAAGTCCTGCTGCAGCCACATCGGGTGATCCACGCCTGCCAGGGTCGATCAGTCTTTCACGCGGAACTTCGCGTGGCAGGACGTGCAGACCTGCAGCATCGTGTGGAAGGCGTGTTCGGCGGGCATGGACATCGGGTCGGGGGCTGCCGTCTTTCTCTTGGCGAGCGGCCCACCCATCTTCGCATCACCGCCGGGCATTCGCATACCGGGAGCAAGGACATCCGGGTTGCGGTCTGCCGCGATAGAGAGTGCTGCGGCGTAAGCACCGAGTTCGGCCGCCAGTTTGTCGAACGCCGGTCGCTCCGCTTCGATATTGACGCTGGCCTTTGATCCTTCGGCAGCGACGGTGCCCGCGAACAAGCGCGCCAGTCGTTCGCCTGAATAGGTTCGAACGGTTTCGGCGGCGGCTTTGAATGCCTTCGCATCATAGGGCGATGCGCCTTTGAACATGGCATCGATATTCTTGGCGGCAGCTGCCATCATCTTCATCTCCTGCTGCCGCTCGCGAACGATGTCGGTGGCCGCGCGCTGCGCCATTGCCATTGAAAAGCCCGCAAAGGCAATCACTGCCAGGACGAGCCCGGACCATTTTGCCGCATTCGAACACATTCGGGTGCAATCCTCCTCGCGAGAGCCGCGCGCTTTTCGCCGATTGATCAAGGTCAAGGCGAGACTTGCAAGCATCACGCACTGTGCTTGAATACAGCACGAGGTGTCGGACGAAAACATGATCGCCGCCAGCCAGATCGCCCGGAAACATGCAGCAGAATTGCTGGCCATCGTGGTCGCCGTTCTGTTTCTGCTCGTGCCGATGGCTGAGGCTGCGCCATTCAAATGCGGGCAACACGTTACCCGCAGCGAACATGTCGTTTCCCCGCAGGGCAAAACCGATCTCCACGCCGATACGGAAACAGGCAGCCAGAAAGCGTGCTGCAAACGTATCTGCAGCCTCTGTTATGCGCTGTTCCCGGCTCCAGTCCTCGGCGAAGTAATCCTGAACGGGGGCGGCCGCCGAGACCTTAATCCGCAAGCCCCCATCGACGGCGTCATCTCCCGCCCCGCCATCGGCCCTCCCCGTTCCGCCGGATGAACAGCAGTCGCTTGGCGGCTGCCTTCCACGATCGCACCCCGCGGTGCGATCTTCGTCGGCATTGGCCGACACGGAACATGAGGTAATGGATATGAAACGCCGTGAATTCCTGGGCGGACTGATGTCGGGCGCTGTCGTCGCCGCATCGGGTACCGCATTCCATCCAAACAAGAGCTGGGCTGAGGCCGGCAAGGCAGCGTCATCGGGCGCGGGGACCCGTTCGCTTGCGATCACCAAACGCGTCATCGAGGTGAATGGCAAAGCCGCCAACGTGTTCGGGCTCCTACAACCGGATGGCGCCGTCGGCCTGACGCTCGATGCGGACGGGCCGCTCGACGTCGCCCTTTCAAATCAGGGCGGCGAAGAAACGCTTATCCACTGGCACGGGCTCGCACCGCCGTGGGACATGGACGGCGTGCCGGACAATCCGGCAGCGCTTCTGAAGGCGAATGAGGCCCGGCACTACACGTTTCCGGTCGGCTCCGGCGGCACACACTGGATGCATGCGCATACGCTGCAGGAGCAGAACCTGATGGCCGCGCCGCTGATCGTGCGGACTGCCGAGGACAGACAGCGCGACGAACAGGAAGTGATCATCCTTCTGCATGACTTCTCCTTCACGCCGGCCGAGGAACTGCTCGCCAAACTCAAGGGATCGGCGGGCGGCCACGGGATGAACCACGGCGCGATGATGCAGGGCATGGCATCCAACATGCAGGGCCACATGTCCGGAGCGGCAATGCCGGGCATGGCCGCCATGGATCTGAACGACATCGAGTATGATGCCTACCTCGCCAACGACCGCACGCTCGACGATCCGGAAGTGGTCACCGTCGAGAGCGGAGGTCGCATTCGCCTGCGCATCATCAATGGCGCGACAGCCACTGCCTTCACGATCGACACCGGCGCACTCAGCGGACAGCTGATCGCCGTCGACGGGCAGTCGGTGCAACCGGTTTCCGGAAACCGTTTCCCGATTTCCATGGGACAGCGGCTAGATATCCGGATGGAGCTTCCGAAGTCAGCGGGAGCCCAGCCCATCCTCGCGCTGCGTGAAGGCACGGATCATCGCACAGGCATCATCCTGGCGCCGTCCGGTGCAAAGATCGCCAGGATCGCATCGCGTGGAACGGAGCACGGGCCGATTGTCGGGCTCGATCTCGAAGAGCGGATAGCCGCCGCCACGCCACTTCCCGTTCGTCCTGCCGACCGTCGGTTCGAGCTCACTCTGACGGGCAACATGAGCGGCTACGACTGGCGGATCGAGGGCGGCGACGGCCTTGATGTCCGCGAAGGCGAAAGGGTCGAGATCGCCATGCGCAACATGTCGATGATGTCCCATCCGATGCATCTGCACGGTCACCACTTCCAGGTGGTCGACATCGGCGGGAAGGCAATCGGCGGCGCCGTGAGGGATACCGTTGTTGTGCCACCGATGGGGAGCGTTAGCGTCGTGTTCGACGCAAACAATCCGGGCCGCTGGCCGCTCCACTGCCATCACCTCTATCACATGGCATCGGGAATGATGTCCTTCGTCGCCTACGCGTAACCAGGATACGCCCGGCGTCATCAGTGACGGAGGCGCCGGGCGCTAGCCTTGTTGTCGGCGAGTACCAATTTGGAGAAATCCCATGGACGAGCATAAGCACCATCATCGGCACGAAGCTCACGACCATCACCACCATGCCAATCAGAACGCGACGCCCTCCAAACCCGCAGACAGGCAAGGCTCCACGCAGGATGGCGTAACCTACACCTGCCCCATGCACCCGCAGGTACGCCAACTCGGCCCCGGCAACTGCCCGATCTGCGGCATGGCGCTCGAACCCGAAGTTGTCACCGGCGATACGGGTCCAAGTCCAGAGCTTGTCGACATGCGACGGCGGTTCTGGATCGGGCTGGTCCTGGCGCTGCCCGTGCTGGCGCTGGAAATGGGAGGTCATCTCACCAATTTGCATATGCTTGTTGGCGCGCAGACCTCGAACTGGATCCAGTTGATCCTGGCGACGCCGGTCGTGCTTTGGGCCGGCGCTCCATTCTTCGAACGGGCCTGGCAGTCGCTCATCACCCGTCATCTCAACATGTTTACGCTGATCGCGATGGGTACAGGCGTCGCCTGGGTCTATAGCGTCGCCGCAACGGTTGCCCCGGGCCTGTTCCCCGAAACGTTCCGATCCGGCGAGGGAGCAGTTGCGATCTACTTCGAGGCGGCCGCCGTCATCACCGTGCTGGTGCTGCTCGGACAGGTGCTGGAACTGCAGGCCCGCGAGCAGACAGGGGGTGCGATCAAGGCTCTTCTCGATCTCGCGCCCAAAACCGCTCGCCGCGTACGCGGCGACGGCACCGACGAGGACGTGGAGCTGGAGGCCGTCGCCGTCGGCGACCGGTTGCGCGTGCGCCCGGGCGAAAAGGTCCCGGTCGACGGTACGCTTCTCGAAGGCCGCAGTTCGGTCGATGAATCCATGATCACCGGGGAGTCGATGCCGGTCACCAAGGAGGTTGGCGCAAAACTGATCGGCGGTACGATGAACCGGACCGGCGGCTTCGTCATGGAGGCGGGCAAGGTCGGCCGAGACACCATGCTGTCCCGGATCGTCCACATGGTCGCCGAGGCGCAGCGCTCGCGCGCGCCGATCCAGCGGCTTGCCGACCAGGTCTCCGGCTGGTTCGTACCGGTCGTCATCCTGATTGCCGTCATCGCCTTCGCAACCTGGATGATGGTCGGCCCGGAGCCGCGCTTCGCACACGGACTGGTGGCCGCAGTGGCGGTACTTATCATCGCCTGCCCCTGCGCTCTCGGCCTCGCCACGCCGATGTCGATCATGGTCGGCGTCGGCAAGGGTGCCGGCGCCGGTGTGCTGATCAAGAATGCCGAAGCACTGGAACGTTTCGAGAAGGTCGATACCCTGGTGGTCGACAAGACCGGAACTTTGACCGAAGGCAAGCCGATGGTCACTTCGATTGTTGCCGCTAGCGGCATCACGGAGGACGAATTGCTGAGGCTCGCAGCCACCTTGGAGCGGCCGAGCGAACACCCGCTCGCAAGTGCGATCGTCGATGCCGCCAACGAGCGCGGCCTGAAACTCGGCTCTGCCGAAGACTTCGACAGCCCGGTCGGCAAGGGCGTGACCGGTGTCGTCGACGGCCGGAGGCTCATCATCGGCAGCCACCGCATCATGTCGGAGGAGAAAGTCGACGTCTCGGCCCTGTCGCAGAAAGCGGAAGAACTGCGTGGCGAAGGAGCAACCGTCATCTTCGCGGCAATCGACGGCCGCCTCGGCGGGCTGTTTGCAATCTCCGATCCGATCAAGGCAACGACACCGGCAGCAGTCGAAGCGCTGATCAAGGACGGCGTGCGCGTGGTGATGCTCACCGGAGACAACCGCACCACCGCCAGTGCCGTTGCCCGCAAGCTCGGGATCGAAGAGGTCGAGGCCGAAGTCCTTCCCGAACACAAGAGCGAGATCGTCATGCGCCTGCGCAAGGAAGGCAGGATCGTCGCCATGGCGGGCGATGGCGTCAACGACGCCCCTGCGCTTGCCGCAGCTGACGTCGGCATCGCCATGGGGACCGGAACGGACGTTGCAATCGAAAGTGCCGGCGTGACGCTGCTCAAGGGCGACCTGCAAGGCATCGTCCGGGCCCGACGGCTCAGCCAAGCGACGATGGCGAATATCCGGCAGAACCTGTTCTTCGCCTTCATCTACAATGCGGCCGGCGTGCCCGTGGCAGCCGGCGTGCTCTACCCGGCCTTCGGGTTGCTATTGTCACCCATCATCGCGGCCGCTGCCATGGCACTCTCGTCCGTCAGCGTAATCGGCAACGCCCTCAGATTGAGGAGCGCTCGAATATGAAGGCGTAGAGAGCCGCGCGAGACCGGCGCAAGCGCCCAATCCGCAGGGGCGCAGGCGCTTGTCGACCGCTGGCCTTCAAGCGTTTGCGGCCGCGTTCGAGGGCGGTTCGCCTTGGGCGAGGATGGCGACACGCCCCCATCGGCCACTTGGAAATGCTACACAGACAAGTGACAATGTAGCTTTCTTACATTTTGTTTGACGAATGTAGATTCCTTCATTATACCGACTATCACGCACGGCGAGTGAGACCTGGGAGCCCAAGACTTTCACAGGGGCCGTAGCGTTCACCTGGAGGAAATCAATATGTCACGCCGTTTTGCGCTGGCTTCAGCGCTCGCAGTCCTGTGCTCGCAAATCCTTTCGACCGGCAGCGCCAATGCTGCGGGGATGACCGTCTATTGCCCGATGTCGGAAGATGACTGCGGCGCAGTTCTGAAGGCCTTCAAGGCGGATACCGGCATCGACGCGCAGTTCGTGCGTATCGGTGCTGGTGAAATCCTCGCCCGTATCCGGGCGGAAAAAAGCAACCCGCAGGCCGGCCTCTGGCTCGCAGGAGCGGCCGACAATTTCATCCAGGCGGCCGGCGAGGGCCTGCTCGCCGCTCATAAGGCGACTGGTATCGAGAAGGTCGACCCGCGCTACACCGACAAGGAAGCCCGCTGGACGCCGATCTCGCTCTCGCCGATTGTCTTTGCCTATAGCCAGAGCGTTCTCGACGAAGTCGGCGCCAGGCCGCCGACCAGCTGGAAGTCCTTCACAGAGCAAGTATTCCAGCAGAGCGTCGCGCTTGCCCATCCGGCCTCTTCCGGCACGGCCTATGTAGCGCTCGCCTCCATGGTCCAGCTCTATGGCGAAGAGCCGGCCTTTTCGTTGATGAAGGATATCGACAAGAATGTCGTGCAATATACCCGCTCGGGCGTCGCGCCTTCGCGCATGGTCGCCAACAACGAAATCGCGCTGGCCATGGCCTACACGCAGGACATCGAGGCGGCGCTCGCCCAGGGCTATCCCGTCGGATACTCCTTCCCGGAAGAAGGCACCGGCTTCGAGGTGAACGCCGCCGCAGCGATCGCCAACGCTCCGGAAGAACAGGCCAAGGGGGCTACCGCCTTCCTCGACTGGGTGCTGACGGACAAGGGCCAGGCCGCCATCGGTGCAACGTTCCGAGGTCCGATCGTTCCAGGCTACAGGAATCCGGAAGCCAAGATCGATCTCTCCAACGTAAAGATGATCGACTACGACTTCACCTGGGCTGGTGAAAACCGCGCGCGGCTGTTGGAACGCTACGAAAACGACGTTCGCCACAAGGCCGACGCCAAGTAACGCCCGACCGGGCAACGCTCACCAAGGAGCACCGACATGACCCTCGTCTCGCAGGCGACCCCGTCCGGCCGGACGGGGGCATCGCCGGCCTTCCTTCGCCAGATCGTCGTAGACCCCTGGCTCTTCGGTATCTTCGCCCTCGTCACGGTTTCGGTATTGGTCTTCGCGGTCCTGCCGATCTTTACCGTCATGAAACAGGCTGCCGTCACAGAACACGGCTTCGACATTGCTGTTCTCGCCAATACGCTCTCGCAGTCCTTTGTCTGGGATTCACTGCTCAATACGCTGTTGCTTGGCGCAACTTCGGCGCTCGTCGCCACGGCCGTGGGGTTCCTGCTCGCCTTTTCCGCGACGCGCACCACCATGCCAGGAAAAATCCTGGTGCATGGCGTGGCGCTCCTGCCGATCATCTCGCCACCCTTCGTCATGGCGCTGGCCGTCGTCATCCTGTTCGGCCGCTCGGGCCTCATCACCCGCGAGCTGCTCGGCATCCGCAACGCCAATGTCTATGGCTTCCACAGTCTGGTGCTGATCCAGTCGCTAGCCTTCACGCCGATCGCCTATCTCAACATCCGCGGCATGCTGCAGTCGATCGACAGCGCGCTGGAGGATGCTTCGGCCTCGCTGGGCGCGTCGCGCTGGACGACTTTTTCGCGGGTGACGCTTCCGCTCGTGACGCCGGCGATCCTCAGTTCCACACTCCTCGTCTTCGTCAAGTCGGTCGAGGACTTCGGCAATCCGATGCTGATCGGCGGCAACTTCAACACGCTCGCCGTCGAGGCCTATTCGCAGATGGTCGGCTACTTCAACCTGCAGGCAGGCGCGCTCCTCGCCAGCCTCATGCTGATCCCTTCCATGACGGCCTTCCTCATTCACCGCTACTGGGTCAGCAAGCGCAGCTACGTTACCGTCACCGGCAAGCCGACCGCCCAGACGATCCGCATTTCGGGTGCCGTCGTCGTTCCCCTGGCAATCCTCTGCTACACGGTCGTCCTCGCCATCCTCACCTTCTATCTGACGGTGATCTACGTTTCCTTCACCAAGCTGCCGGGCGTCGACAACACGCTGACGATCGCCCACTACGCAACGGTCTTCACGGTCGGTTTCGAGACGCTCAGCAATTCACTGCTCCTTGCAGGCATCGCGACACCGGTAACGGCGATTGCCGGAATGCTGATCGCCTACCTCCTCATCCGTAAGGCCTTTCCGGGCAGTTTTCTGTTGCGCTGGGGTACTCTCGTCTCCTTCGCCGCACCGGGAACCATTCTCGGCATAGGCTATGTGAGCACCTTCAACGCGCCGCCGTTGCCTTTGACAGGCACCGCCTTCATCGTCATCGCGGCCATGGTGGTGAAGAACCTGCAGGTCGGTATCGAGGCCGGGTCGAACCAGTTGCGCCAGATAGACAAGTCCATCGAGGAAGCATCCACCATCCTTGGCGCCTCGAACACGCGAACCTTCTTCCAGGTCACGCTACCGCTCCTGAAGCCCGCACTGTTCACCTCCCTCTCCTATGCCTTCACGCGGTCACTGACGACGCTCTCGGCCGTGATCTTCCTGGTCTCGGCCAACTGGACGCTGATTACCGTCACCATCCTGTCCCAGGTCGAGACGCTGAAGCTCGGCGTCGCGGCCGCCTATTGCAGCATCCTCGTCTTCGTCGTGCTCGCCATTTTGGCGGCCATGCAACTCGTCCTCAGTTCGACATCGAAGAGGTAAGCCCATGTCGAAAGTCATCTTCTCAAATATCACCAAGCGCTTCCCGGGCGTCGCGGGTGCGACCGCCGTCGATCGGCTGAACCTCACGATCGAGGAAGGCACGCTCGTTACCCTGCTCGGACCGTCCGGCTGCGGCAAGACGACGACGCTGCGCATGCTCGCGGGCTTCGAGACGCCGAGCGACGGCACGATCACCATCGGTGGGCGCGACGTTACGAACGTTCCCGTCAATGCACGCAATGTCGGCATGGTGTTTCAGAGCTACGCCCTGTTTCCGCATATGAGCGTGCGCGAGAATGTCGAATATGGCGTGCGGCTGCTGAACCTGCCGCGCAACGAAATGAGGGATCGCGTCGATTCCACCCTCGAAACCATGGCGCTCGCGCAATATGCCGATCGCTCGCCTTCGCGGCTTTCCGGTGGCCAGCAGCAACGCGTGGCGCTCGCACGCGCCGTCGTCACCCAGCCGAAGGTATTGCTCTTTGATGAGCCCCTCTCGAACCTCGACGCGCAATTGCGCGAGCGCATGCGCGATGAGTTGCGCTCCATCCAGCTCCGGCTAGGCATCACCAGCCTCTACGTCACCCACGACCAGAGTGAGGCGATGGCAATATCAGACCGGGTCGTGGTCATGCGCAACGGCATCATCGAGCAGGACGACACACCGCTTAATGTCTACGCCCGCCCCGGCACCGGTTTCGTCGCCGAGTTCATGGGCAAGGCGAACATCCTCACGGGCAAGGTCGAAACCATCGAGCAATCAGGCATTCGGGTGCGGATAACCCCGACTGTCGCCTTGACGCTTCCATACGGCGACCACGCCTACAGACAGGGCGACGAGGTACGCTGCGTGGTTCGCCCGGAGCATATTCGCGTGGATCCGGAAGGCACGGTTGAGGCGAAGGTGCGCCGGGTGGTCTTCCAGGGCGCTCATGTCGAATATCTTACCGATCTGGACGGCCAGGATTGCGTCTTCCTTGATACCGATTACCACCGGACGGGCGTGGCCGAGGCTGGCCAGACACTACGCCTCTCCATCGACAGCCGGCCGGTCTGGATCCTGCCGCAGAATAAAGCCGACGCCATGGAAAGAGCAGCATGACCATCAACCAGCCCATCCTCCACGATCTCCACAAGACAATCGCAGAAGTCGCACGCGAGGCCGCACTCGCGGCCGGCGCCGTCGCCCGCAAAGGTTTCGTCGAGGCGAACCCGGAAACGCTGCAAACCCAACAGAAAGCTGGTTTCTTCGACATCGTCACGGCCTCCGACAAGGCGGCGGAGGCGACGGCCTGCGAGATCATCTGGTCTCGGTTGCCCGCATCCCGCATCCTCGGCGAAGAAGGCGGCCTGCAGGGCGAAGGCGACACGACCTGGATCATCGACCCGATCGACGGCACCAGCAATTTCGCTTCGGGCCTGCCCTTCTTCTGCGTCTCGATCGCAGCGTATCATGCGGGCGAGCCGGTCTGCGGCATCGTCTACGACCCGATCCGTGAGGAGCTCTTCATGGCGAGCGGCGGGCGGCTCACTTTGAACGGAGCGGAGGTGAAGCCCTTCTTGCGCGGGCGCAGCGACCGTGAGGTCGAACTCCTGACCAACGCTCCCTACGAGGGCGAGCGCCCTTCGCGTGCAGCGCAGGAAGCCCATGCCGATCTTGTCAATTCCTTCCGTGCTGTGCGCCGTCTCGGCTCCTGCGCACTGCACCTTGCATATGTGGCTGCCGGACGCGTGGCGGTCGCCTACGAATCGAAGTTCAGCGCCTGGGACATCGCGGCCGGCATCCAGCTCGTCGAAGCGGCAGGCGGTCTCGTCGCCGTTCAGGACCGGGAGGGCCGGTCGCTCGAGCCGCGCGAAGAGGCGCTCGGTTCGGTGAAGAGGCTCGTTGTGGCGCAGGCCGGTTTTGACTATCAATCGTCCTGCCTGTCGAAGCTGATGGCAGACGGCAACTTGTGATCTCCGTGTTCGAAAGTCTCCATATCCCGGAACGAAGGGCTCCATGCTCGATCAGATCAGGCAGTCTCTCTCTCAATTCACCCCCGCCGAACGCAGGATCGCCGAGGCGATCCTCGACACCCCGAGCACGGCGATAACCTGGTCGATCACCGACGCGGCACGCATCGCCAATGTCAGTGAGCCCTCGATCATCCGGTTCTGCCGGCGGCTCGAATGCGACGGCTTTCCGGACTTCCGCCTGAAGCTCGCCCAGCAGCTCGCCGTGCGCCAGGCGCCGGCAAGCCCGGCGGAAAGCGGCGCCGACCCGTTTACGGGGCTCGTCGACGATGTGTTCAACCGCGCCGCAGAATCGTTGCGCGAAGCCCGGCACGATCTTGACCTCGATACGCTGCGCCGCGCCGTCGATCTGCTCGCCAGGGCCCGCCGCATCGACGTATACGGCTATGGCGGCTCCGGCTTCCTCGCCGGTGAAACTCAACACCGCCTCGCCTCGCTCGGCATAGCAAGCGTTGCCTATTCCGACCCGACCTTGCAGATGGTGTCGGCACCTCGTCTTCGGGGAGAGGACGTGCTTTTCGTGCTCTCGTTTTCGGGCCGCACCAGCTATCTAATCTCGAATATCGAGATTGCAAAAAAGGCCGGCGCACGTATAGTTTCCATCTCTCCCGGCGGTTCCGTCGTCGCTTCCCTCGCCGACGAAAACATCAATCTCAACGCCTACCGCGCCTCGACCCATCCCCTCATCGTACCGACCGGGCGCGCGCCGATGTATGTGATGCTCGACGTGCTTTTTGCCCTGCTTGCGCGAAGATGCGAGGCGGGCGCTTCATGAAACCGGATGCAAGGATGACGACATGGAAACGACTTTCTCTCCAGTGCTGACCGTTTGCGGTATCGAGGAACTCCCGGGCCAGAGCAGCCGAAACGTGACCCATGTTCTGTCGATCGTCGACCCGGAACTCCCGGAACTGGAGGCTTTCGGAGCCTACGGCCAGCACCACCGCACGACGCTTCGCTTCCACGACATCATTACGGCGGCGCCGAACCGGGTCATGCCCCATCCGGATCACGTTGAAGCCGTCCTTCGCTTCGGCACGGATTTCCTGATGCGGCAAGATCGGGACGCCGCGAGCCATGTGCTGGTTCATTGCCATATGGGCGTGTCGCGCTCGACGGCAGCCATGCTGACCCTGATGGCGCAGGCAAACCCCGACGAAGCCGGCGAAAGCCTCTTTACCCGCCTCGCCGCCATCCGCCCGCAAGCCTGGCCGAATTCCCACATGATTGCCTTTGCCGACGAACAACTCGGCCGTCGGGGAGACCTTAAGGCAGCGCTTGGCCGTCATTACGGTCGGCAGATCAAGAGCCGACCCGAGTACACCGAGTGGATGACGACACTCGGCCGCGAGGCGGAACTGCAAATGGCCGTCCACGACTGAGCGTTTGAGGCAACCCGACCCGGGTTCACCGGCGTCAAGGCCCGGCATGGATATTAGAATTCCTTGCCGAGCGTCTGCGCTGGCGACGTCGGTGCACCTGAAGGGAACGGCATGACGAGCACGCCTGACGTCGAAGAGATTTCCGCGCTGATGGTTGCAAGCTTCCACCAGCTGACCGGCAGAAGCCTGGTTGAGACTCCGGCGGATAGCGGATGGCTCTATCAATCCGCTCCGTTTGCCTTGCTCGCACATGACCGATCCGAAGACCCGCGCTTCGTTTACGCGAACAGGACGGCCCAGGCCTGTTTCGGATATGCCTGGGAAGAGTTCATCGGGATGCCGTCACGCCTTTCTGCCGAGGCTCCGGACCGGGAGGAAAGGCAGCGCCTTCTGGACGCCGTCTCCGCCAGGGGTTTCATCGACAACTACCGCGGCGTTCGGATTGCGAAATCCGGGCGCCGATTCTGGATCGAAGAGGCGACCGTGTGGCAGCTTGTTCGCTCCGACGGTGTCCGCGTCGGCCAAGCCGCCGTCTTCCACACCTGGAAGGACCTGTAATCGGCGCATTGCCGGTGGCCCGGGCACGTGAGCGGAAACGAAGCAGGCGCCAGCACCTCCGACTTCGCTCGCCTTAACGCGTGTAGCGTTGGGGAGCCACGAGCGATCGCAGTCCCCAACGTCGCTTCAATGCTTCAGAATTTGACTGAGAAATAACTTCGTCCGCTCGTGCTTCGGATTGGTGAAGAACTCGTCGGGGTTTGCTTCTTCGACGATCTGTCCGGAGTTCATGAAGATCACGCGATCGGCAACGGCCCGGGCAAAGCCCATCTCGTGCGTGACGCAGACCATCGTCATGCCGTCCTTCGCCAGGCTTGTCATCGTCTCAAGGACCTCGGAAACCATTTCCGGATCGAGTGCGGAGGTCGGCTCGTCAAACAGCATCACCGCCGGCTGCATGCAGAGCGAGCGCGCGATCGCGACGCGCTGCTGTTGGCCGCCGGAAAGCTGGACGGGAAACTTGTTGGCCTGTTCCGGGATTCGTACGCGCTCCAGGAATGTGAGCGCGCGTGCCCGTGCCTCTGCTTCCGACACGCCGTTGATCCACATCGGTCCGACCATGCAGTTCATCAGCACGGTCATGTGCGGAAACAGATTGAAATGCTGAAATACCATGCCAACATTGCGCCGCACGTCCGAGACATTGCGCATCTTGGTATGCAGGTTGATGCCGTTGACGACGATCTCGCCTTCCTGGTGTGCTTCCAGACGGTTGAAGCAACGGATCAAGGTGGATTTGCCGGACCCGGACGGGCCGCAAATGACGATGCGCTCGCCTTTGCGGACCCTAAGGTTGATATCCGTCAGCACCTGGAAGGCGCCGTACCATTTGGAAACGTTCCTGGCGTCGATGATGGTCTCAGCACTCATCTGACCTTGCTCCTGGCATAGTGACGTTCGATGCGGGACTGGATCAGCTCGAGAACGATGGACATCGCCCAGTAGAGCATGGCGGCGGATATGAGCATTTCCATATGCTGGAAGGTCTTCTGGCCAAGTGTGCGGGCGAGAAACATGAGTTCCCAGACACCGATGACGGAGACCAGCGAGCTATCCTTCAGCATGGAGATGAACTGGTTTCCAGTCGGCGGGATGATCACCGGCAGCGCCTGAGGCAGGATGACCTTGCGCATCGTCAGCCCAAAGCCGAAGCCGATGGAGCGCGACGCCTCCCACTGGCCGCGGTCGATGCTCTGAATGCCGGAGCGGAAGATCTCCGTCATGTATGCGCCGTAGCAGAGCGAAAGTGCCAGAATGCCGGCCGGCACCGCGTCGATGATGAAGCCGAGTTGCGGCAGGCCGAGATAGATCAGGTAAACCTGCATCAGCAGTGGCAGACCGCGAAAGAAGGACGTGTAGAAGCTGGCGATCGCATAGGCGAAACCGTTCGTCGAGAGCTTGGCCACGGCGCCGAGGATGGCGATCGCAGATGCAATCAGGATCGAGATCGCCGAGACGTAGACCGTCGTTACCAGCCCCTGCGTGATGAGGAACGGCAGCTTCTCCTCGATGAAGGGCAGGCTGAGGTGGAAGGTCTGGAAGAACGCAAGGAACAGCGCCAGCAACTCGAGCCAGACGACGGCGATCTGGACCCTGAGGCTCGCAAAGCCGATGAGCACGATGTTGAGGCAGAAGAGCACTGCCACGACGAAAGCGGTCGCAAAGCGGCCGTAGAACCCACTCTCAAGCGGCTCCCCGATCACCGGACGCATCAGTTCGCCCATCGTCGTGCCGGTCAGGCCGAAGGCCGTGAAGGCGATGAGGACAGCGGCGAACATGCTGGCCACGAACCACGGCTTGTGGACGAGTATTTCGGACTCGACAGTATCCGGATAAAGCATCTTTGGTCCTTTGGACAACGTGCGGTCCGGTTGCCCGGACCGCCAGATATGGCTGCCTTACTTCACGACGGTGTAGTCGACGCCGTACCACTTCTCGGAAAGCTTGCTCAGTGTGCCGTCGCTCTGCATTGCCTTGATCGCTTCGGCGATCTTGTCATTCAGTTCCTTGTCGCCGTGTTCGATGGCGACGGCGAGCGGCTCGTAAAAGACGGGGTCGCCAACCTGCTTGATCGGATATCCGGCCTTGATTGCGTCGCGAATGCTGGGCAGTGACGACACGACTGCGTCGAGGCGCACGCCGTCACCGAGGCGCAAATCATCGAACGCGGTCGTCGAGTTGGCGTAGGATTTCACCTCCTTCGGCTTGAAGGTGTATTCGAAGGCAGGCGCGCCAGCGGCATCGAGTGTCAGATCCTGTTTGGCATAGGCTTCGAAGGTGGACGTCGCCGTCGCACCGACAACCTTACCGTCCAGATCGATCAAACCGGCCGCAGGGCTGTCCTTGTGCACGGCCACAGCGGCCGGGGTGTAATAGTACACCGCAGGGAAATCGAAGACCTTGGCGCGTTCCTTTGTTGGCGTCATCGAGCCGACATGCATGTCCCAGCGCCCCTGCCAGTTGCCGGCGGTGATGATGTCCCAACCGGGCGTAACGAACTCGACACCCACACCCAGCCGCTTGGCGAGTTCCTTGGCGACATCGACATCGAAGCCGTCCATCTCGTTGTTCTCGTTCATGAAGGATTGCGGCGCCCAGTTGGCGTCGGTCGCTACCTTCAGGGTCTTTGCGTCGAGCACGTGGTCGAGCACGGCACCGGCATGAGCCGGAACGGTTGCGAGCGACAGGGCTAGCGATGCGGCCGCGGTGAGTTTTGAGAATGTGTTCATGCTGTCGTTCCCTTTATCGTTCTGTTTTTGACAGGGTCCTCTTCCTGCCAACGGGTTGATCTTGGGTTCTGAGGCCGCCATCCGTCTTCCGGTGATCCGAGGTAGCGCGGGGCCGCCCTTTCCTAAAAACAGTGGAAGTCAGCGCTCTCCTTTCTCGGCCATCTCATCGCGGACGCTGCGCGCCACCCGGAAGGCCTCGACGCCTGCGGGAATGCCGCAGTAAACCGCGATCTGGACGAGTGCCGCGCGAAGCTCCTCATCGGTCAGGCCATTGCGGATCGCCCCGCGATAATGGATGGCGAACTCGTGCATGCGGTTCAGCGCCGCGAGCATTCCGAGGTTGAGCAGGCTGCGGCTCTTCAGATCGAGGCCTTCGTCCGTCCAGACGGTGCCCCAGCAATATTCGTTCAACAGATCCTGGAAGGGACGCGAGAAGGCATCGCTATTGCCGATCGCCCGGTCGACATAGGCATCGCCAAGCACCTGGCGTCGGACGGCCTCCCCCCTTGCCCGAAGTGCCTCATCCATCGACCGTCTCCCCCTGGCTCATGAACTCGCCCATCAGCGTCGCCACGACGTCGGGCGCCTCGATGAGGATGGAATGGCGCAGGCCTGGCAGGATGCGAAGCTCGGACCCGGGAATGCGCTCGTGCATGTAGCGCGCCATGCGCGGGTTGGAGCCGGCATCGTCTTCGCCGGTAGTGATCAGCGTCGGGCAGCGGATCTGGTCGAGAAAGCCGCCGAAATCCGTTTCCGCCAACACGCGATAGGCGGCGGCGTAGCAGTCGGGATCGTTTTCGGCATCCCGCGCCCTTAGCCGTTCGATCACCTCCGGGTTGCTCTCCTGGAACTCTTCCGTCAGCCAGCGCGACAGCGAGGCATTGTGATGATCGGTAGGCGTTCCGGCCCTCAGCGCCGCGAGGCGATCAAGAACACGCTCCCGCTCGGCCGGCGTGCGGCCGGCGACGGTCGACAGAAGCGCCAGCCTGCGCAGGCGGCCAAGATGGGTGAGAGCCAGACGCTGCGCGATCAGCCCGCCGAGCGAAAAGCCTGCGAGATTGAAAGTGGGAAAACCCGCAGCGTCGGCGAGGCTTAGCGTCTCGTTGACGAAGTCATCGATCTCGTAGCGACCCTTGACCCGGCTCGACCGTCCATGCCCGCGAAGGTCGAACGTCAGGATCGTGAACCGATCCTTCAGCCGTTCGACCACGCCCGACCATGCCTCGAGATAGGAGCCGACGCCGTGAATGCAGACGAGCGGTTCGCCGTCACCTTCGATGCGATAGTTGAGTGTCACCTCTCCAATGGTATGGCGCTGAGCCGCTGCCATGGTCAGGCTCCCACCGCAACGCGCTTCTGTTCCTTCTCACGCGCCGCGAAGAAGGGCATGACTTCCTTGACGAACAGCTCCAGCGTCCGCTTCTGCAGCTCGAACGGCAGATTGAAGGTCAGGCCCAAGCAATACTGATCGACGCCGGCAGCCTCGTAGACCAGCAGCTTCTCGATCGCTTCGTCCGGCGTACCGAACATCAGGTTCTTGCGGATATTTTCGGGGTTGTAGTTGTCCTTGCCCTTGACCGCTTCGTACGGCACCGCCTCGGGAAAGCCGTTGTGCACCGTGCCGATGTTCTGCATGAGGTTTTCGAAGGCGCGACCGTAGTCCATGCTGTGCTTGACGGCGCGCTCCCAGCCGTCCGGCCGGTCGTAGACGCAGGTCCGGCGCTGCATCATGAAGCGCGGACGCGGTACTTCCGGATGGTCGGCGACGGCCTTGCGGAACTTCTCGGCGAGGACGTGGATTTCGGCCTCCGGAGCGGAAAGCGGCGTCGATAGGATGCTCGCGCCGTTCGCGATCGCCCAGTCGAAGGTCCCCGGATCGCGCGCCGCCACCCAGATTGGCGGGTGGGGCTGCTGCAGCGGCTTCGGCACCGCGGCCGTGACCGGAAAATTCCAGTATTGCCCCTCATGAGCATAGTCACCGGACCAGAGCTTCTTCACGGCCGGCACGATTTCCTTCATGTAGGCCACGCCCTCCTGCTGCGGCATGCCACCCGCCATGCGGTCGAACTCGTACTGGTAGGAACCGCGCGCGATGCCGAACTCCAGGCGTCCATTGGTCAGGTGATCGCAGAGCGCCGACTCGCCGGCGAGCCGGATCGGGTTCCAATAGGGTGCAACCAGCGTGGAGGTACCCAGCCGGATGCGATCCGTGTGCTGTGCAAGCCAAACCAGCGTCTGGAACGGATTGGGGGAAATCGTACATTCCAGGGTATGGTGCTCGGCAGTCCACAGCGTCTCGAAGCCGCCATCGTCGGCAAGCCGCGCAAGTCGCAGCAGGTTGCTCTTCACCTGCTCCATCGGAATATCGGGGGAGAAGCGTTCCATTGTGAGGGAGACCGCGAACTTCATGTTTTCTGCCTTTCCTGTTCCCGTGCTTTTGCTGTCATTTCAGGCGGATGACGAAGGGGTCCTGCATCGCGCCGGAGTAGTCGACGATGACGTTCTTCAATCGTGAGAACTCGTGCATGACCTCGAAGCCGCCGCGCCGGCCGTATCCGCTTTCCTTGAAGCCACCATTGGCGGACATGAAGGAGGCGGAGCGGTAGGTGTTGATCCAGACTGTCCCGGCATCGATGCGGTTGGCGAACCGCAGCGCCCGGTCGATGTCCTTTGTCCAGATGCCGGAGGCGAGGCCGTAGCGCGTGTCGTTGGCGAGCCCTATCATCTCTTCTTCGTCGCGGAACGGCATGACGCCGACCACGGGGCCGAAGAGTTCGTCGCGCATGAAGGCCATGTCGTTTTGCGCATCGACCATCACGGTCGGTTCGAAGTACCAGCCCCCTGACGAAAGCCCGTGACCTTGCGGACGGCTGCCGCCGGCGGCGACGCGCGCCCCTTCCTTGATGCCGGAGGCCACATAGGATTCGACTTTGGAAAGTTGATCGGCGAGCGCGAGCGGACCGACGTCGGTGTCGTCGACCGTCGGGAGGCCGACGCGGATGCGCTGCGTGCGGGCGACAAGCGCCTCGATGAAGCGATCGTAGACACGCTCCTCGACGAAGCAGCGTGAACCCGCGACGCAGGTCTGGCCGGCTGCTGCGAAGACGCCCGAGACGACGCCGTTGACCGCATGTTCGATATCGACATCGCCGAAGACCACGTGAGGCGACTTGCCACCAAGCTCCATCGAGCAGGGAACAAGGTTTTGCGCTGCGTTTCCTGCAATGCGCCGACCGGTAGCCGTGCTGCCTGTGAAGACGTATTTCGCAACGCCGGGATGACGTGTCAGCGCCTCACCGGCACTCTGGCCCGTACCCGTTACCACATTGACGACGCCGGCGGGAAAGCCCGCCTCGTGGATCAGCTCCGCAAGCGCCAGCGTCGAGGCGGTCGCGTGTTCCGAGGGCTTGATGACGACCGTATTGCCGATCGCCAGGCAAGGCGCCAGCGTGCCGGTCAGAAGCATCAACGGCGAATTCCACGGCGTGATCATGCCGACGACGCCCAAGGGTTCGCGCAGGTTGAAGTTCAGCGTATCGAGACGATTGATCGGGATCGTTTCGCCCTGCAGCTTGTCTGCCATGCCCGCGAAATAGTGGTAGCTGTCGGGCATGGAGCGCATCTGCGCCCGGGTTTCCTTCAGCAGCTTGCCGTTGTCGCGCGTCTCTATTTCCGCGAGCGTATCGGCGTTGGCGCGAACCAGTTCGGCAAGACGGCGCATCAGCGCGCCGCGATCGGTCTGCGTCATGCGGCGCCAGGCCGGATCGCGGAAGGCAGCGGCGGCAGCAGTGACGGCAGCCCCGACATCGTCCGCATCCGCTTCGGCAAAATGGTACCAGGGCTTACCCGTCGTCGGGTCGAAACTGGCGATGTAGTTGCCGCTCTTTGGTGCCACGAATTGCCCGCCGATGAACAGCAGCTGACGTGAACCTTCGATGGAACTGACCGTCGTCTTCATATTATTGTCCTTGGTCTGGGGAGGCCTGAAGCCAGGTGCGGGCTTCGCCGTCGATCATCGCGATACGGCCGCCGTCGTCGGAATCCATGTAGATGCCGAAGCGACCCGCCTGCCGCTCGCGCACGTAGCGGCGCAACATGGATCGCAGTTCGTGCGTCGCGATCGCTTCGTCAGGAAGATCGTCGAGTGGGAAGAAGCGCAGATCGGATGGCAGGCTCGCGCCGGCGCCGCCCTTGCCCGCCAGCCGGGCGCGATAGACAAGGTAGCCCGGGTCGCTGTCGGCAACATCGAAAACCGAGTAGAGAAAGGTCTCGTCCGGGACGAGGCTGAGCGCGTCGCCACCATCGATGACGAGCTGGCTGTCCGCCTTGCGACGCCGTGCTGACGGCAGAACCCAGCCGCCCTTGCCATCCGAGCGCAGGAGCAGGCCGTCACCGGCCTCGATCAGATAGCCGATGATCATTCCATGCGACGCAAGCCAACCGCTCGGCAGCGGGTCTTTCACACTGGCATAGCGGCCGCGGCAGAAGCCGAGCGGTGCGGTGGGGCTGGTGCCGAATGCCCGGACCTGACCGATCAGGATCGCATGATCGCCGGCGTCCACGGTGTTGAAAGTCGTGCAGTCGAACCAGGTCAGGCTGTCGGTCAGGACCGGCGCGCCCGTGTGGATATGGTCATGCGTTACCGACTGGAACTTGTCGGGGGATTTCGAGGCAAAGTTTCCGGAGACGTCGACCTGTCCTTCATGGAGGATATTGACCGCAAAACATCCCGCGTTGGTGAAGGCAGGATAGCTCGACGCGGATTTCGCGACGCAGACCAGCAGCAGCGGCGGATCGAGCGAAACCGACGTGAAGGAATTCGCCGTCATTCCACGAGGTGTGCCGTCTTCGTCGCGGGTGGTGATGACCGTGACACCGGTCACGAACGTGCCGAAGGCGCGACGAAGCGCAATCGGATCAATCGGCACGTCCGTCGATGCTGCTGTCTCAACCATGCGCTTCTCGCCTCCTCACCATTAAGTTGGTTGGAGGCTAACGCCGTCATGGCGACCATGCTTCCATGGCTTCAAAGGAGAGGAGAGAGAACTTCTCCATCGATCCCGAGGAGATGATCGAAGGCCGCGAAAGCGGGTGGCGACGAAGTCGCAAGGCGGCTCTCGCCCGATGACGATATGCTAGTTGCTGGCGGTAGAGCGGTTGTCGATGACGCCATGCAGGCGGATCGCGAGCTCGACGGCAAAGCGCTTTTCCGGCGTCTCGACATCGACCCCGAACAGCTCCTGAATGCGCGCCAGCCGATAGCGCAGCGTCGTCACATGCAGGCCCATCGCATCGGCACAGGCCTGATTGCGGCAACCTTCCTGCAGATACACCGACAAGGTTTCAAGGTAGGGCGTCCCGTTGTCCCGGTCATGATCGGCAATTGCGCCCACGCTCTCCTGCACGAAGCCGCGCACGTCGCCCGCCTCGCAGGCGGCGACCAGCATCGGCAGCGGACCGAAATCCTGGGCGGAGACCGCACCGGTCAGGCCGAAGGAGCGTCCGATGCGGATCATCCGGGCGCAGCGCTCCCAGGCTGGCGGATAGTCCGACAGGGTCGCACACCGGTTGCTGGCGACGACGATAGGTGCCTCGTCGAAATAGCGGCCAAGTTCCTCGGCGATGCGCCGGGCGAGTTTTGTCGTGCGCTCCTGCCGCTTACCCGTATCATGGGGGACGAGGCAGACGACGCCGCCCTCGACCGCGATCAGGTTCGCCTGAACGGATGCCTGCTGCATGACACGCGATAGCGTGTGCTCCACATCGACGGAAGCGCCGCCAAATGCCTTCGTCTTGTCCGGAAAATCGACGACGATCATCTGTTGAGGCGTTGAGAAGCTGAGCCCGAGCCGTTGAGCCCGCTGGGCGACGTCGCCGGCATTGCGCCACCGCGCCTCCACGACCTCGAAGAAGAGCTCGGTCTGCGTCCGCGTCTCGAAGCGAAACCGGATGAAGCTTCGCATCATCTGCACGCTCAATGCGAACTTGGCACTGTCTAACATCAGGAGATCGAGATCACTGAATTCGCGGGTCGTCGGGAAGATGATCAGCGCTCCCACCAGCTGGTTGTCGACCATCAGCGCTTCGACGCGGGCGGTTACCTTGAACCGTTGCGTGCCGTCGTCGAGGTAGAGGCTCATGGCATCGGCCGTCCCACGCTCGACGGCGTCACGGGCCGCCTTCATCAGCGGTCGGCTAAGGACGCCAGAGGCCGAATGCTGCCAACTGGCCTCGTCGTAAAGCGCGTTCGGCGACCGTCCGGCGACGACCTGATTGGCTGTAAAATCAACGACTACAGCCGGATTCGGCAACATCATCCCGACCATGGTGGAAAGCGATGCGACCGACCCGTCGCTCAACACATGTTCGAGCAGGGACGTATGCGCCTCCAGCGCGCGTTCCAGCCGCTGGGCAGATCGCTTCTCGGCTTCGAGACGGTGTTCCCGCTCGACGGCGATAGCGCCGAGGTGGATGATCGTGCCGAGAAAGGCGAGGTCGTCTTCCGACACCTCGGTCACCTCGCGGGCGATGACGCTCAGGACCATCGGGCGCCCCTCGGCGTCCCTGCAGTTCATCGGCATGACGAGCACCGTTCGATAGTCGCGCTCGAAGGCTTCTTTTCGATAGCCAGGAAACTCGCCCGACTCGCGTGCATCCCTGATGTAGACGGGCTCATTGCGCTGCAAGGCGATCAGGGAGGGGCTGGTCGCCAGCTCCCATTTGTCGGGCAGTTGCCGTTCGATCAGCGTTGGGTCATAGCGGACGATGACATGGGCATAGCCATGCGCGGCATCGATGCCCATGATCGACCCCAGCGCCCAGTTCGCATGGCGGCATGCGGCAACGATGAGCTGCTGCAGCGCCGTCTGAAGGTCGCTACCGCTGTTGATCTGGCTCGCGACGTCGCGCAGCGACAATATCCGGGACTTCTGATCCAAATGCCTCGCCTCTTGATTTCTATCAATCAACATGCGCGCCGACACCGGACAAGTCTACTTCGTTTCGATGGATATCTCCGGTCAACCTTTCTATGAAAGGTAGTATCTTCAACGCCGAGTTCGTGGCCATCGAACTGCCGACGACCACGAGCCCACGGCTCTATTCAGGCTTCAGTCAACGCTGGCTTTTGAGAGCACCGAGATCGCCAGAACCTTCGCGCCCGTCTTGATGGAAATCTCCGGGGCCGGAGCGAACAATGGCGAATGATTGGACGGAACGGGCCTGTTCTCTTGGCTAGCTTTTTCGATCTGTTCAGGTGAGCTCCCGCCAACCCAATAGAAAATGGAAGGCACGCCGGCTTCTATGAACTCGGGATAGGTTTCGACGCCCAGCGTCGGCTGGACCGCGGCCGGAACGTACACGACGCCATCGAAGGACGCATCCAGTGCCGGCGACGAATTCGTGCCGGCCACAGCGCCGCCGCCGATACGCACCAGTTCGGGTTCCGGCGCCTTGGCCGATTGCGCCGTCGTTTCGGCAACGCGCTGCATGGCCTCCAGCAGCAGCTTGCGCGTCTCCGGCGTCGTCGAACGCATGGTCAGCTTCAGCTTGGCCTGGTCGGGGATGATGTTGCCCGCGGTTCCCGCCTGAAAACTTCCGATCGTGATCACTCCCGGTTCGCGTGGATCTTTCTCGCGGCTGACGACCGCCTGGATATCGGTGACGAAACGGGAACCCAAGACGATCGGATCGATCGAGAGATGCGGCGCGCTGCCGTGGGCTCCACGACCTCAGGTCGAACGTATCAGAGTTCCCGCTGAAGGCACCGTCCTTCACGGTGATCTTGCCGGCAGTGTCACCGTTGACGTGCATGGCGAAGCCGAAATCCGCTTCGGAAACTTCTCGAACAGGCCTGCCTTCAGCATGGCGGTTGCACCGCCGCCGATTTCTTCGGCCGGTTCACCGGCGAGCAGCAGCGTTCCTTTCCAATCATCCTTCATCTCGACTAGGGTCAGGACCCATTAAAGTATTGAATTGAGGTTTGATGGATGATTCAAGG
>NZ_JAEPRP010000069.1:0-33946 GCF_016652895.1 Ensifer sp. SSB1 | reverse complement strand
CGCCAACGGTGAGATCGGCGAAGGCGACCGGGCCGAAGGCGACGCTGGCGGCCAGGGTCAGGCCAGTCAACATTGAAAGACGCATAGTGTTTCCTCCTAGAAATACCCCTGATGGGGCTTGCTTGAGATGGCCCTCGTGCGCGGCTTTTCGAAAACCGGGGAGATTTTCTAAGGGACACGGCGCCACTTCAATGTGTCATCGTGTCCCTCGGCGTCTAATCGGACGCCTGCCGTGGTGGCCGAAGGCTTTTTTCTCACTCCGGCCAGAAGGCAGGAGCGAAAGGGGTGGGGCCGTTGAGCGGCGTCAGGCCGTCAACGATTCCGACCATTCCGAAAGCGCTGAAATCACGCCCGGCAACGCCGTCATGCGCGAGATTACGGTTTCGGCGCCGGCTTCCGTCAGCTTGTCGGCATGCGACGGGAAGGTGTGGGAGCCGCCGGTGAAACCGACGACGCGCATGCCCGCGGCGCGCGCGCCATGGATGCCATGCACCGAGTCCTCAATAACGAGTACCCGCGACGGGTCCACGCCCATCTGCTTGGCGCCGTGCAGGAAGATGTCCGGCTTCGGCTTGACGCGGTCGGGGCCGAGGTCGCGCGCCGAGTAGATGCGCGGGCCGAAATGGTCCTTGATGCCGACCTTGCCGAGCATCATCGCCAGGCGCGCCGAGGTGGAGTTGGAGCAGATGCAATGGGGCAAGGTTAGCTGCAGCAGCATCGGCTTGACGCCATCGATGATCTTGACATCGCGTTCCAGGCGCTGGTCGAGGATGGTGTCGACCTTGCCGATCAGCGATGCGGAAAGCGGAATGCTCGCCTCCCTCTCGATCTCGAGCAGCGTGTTGTGCCAGGTCATGCCGGCAAAGCGCTCGGCCATTTCTTCAACGCTGATCGGGTAACCCGCTTCGGTCAGCAGTGCCGCTTCGACTTCCGAGGCGATGATTTCGGAATCGACGAGAACGCCGTCGCAATCAAAAATGATGAGATCGATACCGGTCATTTGGAACAGTTCCCTGGGAGGAGAAGGCGCCGCAGGCGGGGGGAGGATGGCTCGCGCGGCACGGGGCTTCGTACGCCAGAGCTTTATACGATGGCAGCCGAAAGCTCAACCTTTGGAAATCATCGAAACCGCTGCTGCGCTTGCTCGACAGTATTGTTTCGCGGCTCTATCTGTAGGCGATGGAAAAGCAACAGGACGATACGCTTGCAAGTCGCATCAGCAGGGCTCTCGCCGAGAGGATCATCTCCGGTATCCTGATGCCCGGGGAGCGCTTGCGGCAGGATCACATCGCCGAGGAATTCGGTGCGAGCCACGTTCCCGTTCGCGAGGCCTTTCGACGGCTGGAGGCTCAGGGGCTTGCCGTCAGCGAACCGCGCCGCGGCGTTCGCGTCGCCTCCTTCGATCTCAAGGAGGTGAGGGAGGTCGCGGAGATGCGCGCCGTTCTCGAGGTGCTGGCGCTTCGCCATGCGATCCCGCATCTGACGCCGGCGATCCTCGACCGGGCGGAGGCCGCTACCATGGCCGCAGACACCTCGCGCGACGTGCGCTCCTGGGAAGCGGCAAACCGCGCCTTTCATCGTCTGATCTTGCAGCCGTGCGGCATGCCGCGGCTGCTTGCTGCCATCGACGATCTGCATGCCGCAAGCGCCCGTTTTCTCTTCTCCGCCTGGCGCACGAGCTGGGAAGCGCGCACCGACCATGACCATCGCGCAATCCTTGCGGCCCTGCGCGAAGGCCGCGGCGACGAAGCCGCAAAGATCCTCGAGCGGCATGTGGGCTGGATCGGCAAGACGCCGGTGAGAACAGCCGCCGGCGAAACGCGCGAGGCGTTTTCGATCGTCGGCTAGAGCAAATCCGGTAAAAGTGCGTCGCGAATTTCCGTGCGGAATGCGCCGATTGAGGCACATAGCTTGGTTATTGCGGAAACAGCTCGGAGAAGGCCTTCTCACCGCTGGAGGTAAAGCGGATGGCGCGGCTGTTGGCCTCCCGCTTCGCCCAACCCTTGTCGATGAAGAGCGTCAGCAGTGCCTCACCGAGCGAGCCGGCGAGGTGCGTCCGTCGTTCGCTCCAGTCGAGACAGGTGCGGCAAATCGGACGACGCGATTTCTTGAGTGCCGAGTAGTCGATGCCCAGAGCCTCGATCCGATCTTGGCCGGCCGGGGTCAGTGCGAGATCGTCGCCGTTGATCTCGATCTGCTTTTCGGCAATCAGGCTGTCATACATGCGCACGCCATAGTCGCCGGCGAGATGGTTGTAGCAGACGCGCGCCTTCCGGAGCGCCGGATCCTTCGGGCCCGGGCGGTGACGGTTCATGCCGCGGCTGGCGGCAAAGCCCATCAGGTTCTCGAGCATCAGGCCGACTTCGTCTTCGGCAAGTTGAAAATAGCGATGTCGACCCTGCTTGCGCTGTGTCAGCAGGCCACCGGCCTCGAGCTTGGCAAGGTGGGAACTGGCGGTCTGAAGCGTTATCCCGGCATGGGTGGCAAGCTCGGTTGCCGTAAGCGCGCGACCGCCCATCAACGCCGTCAGCATGTTGGCGCGGGCCGGATCGCCGATCAGCGATCCGATGAGGGCGATGTCGGGGCCTTCCTTCATACTTCGATCGTAGTCGAAGCATTCACGTCGGACAAGCAGGCATAGTCATCCCATCGAAAGCCGGGTGCTGTGCCCGGCCACAAGGAGACGACGATGATCACCTGCTTCATCCGCTACGAAATCGATCCCTTCAAAAAAGAGGAGTTTGCCACCTATTCCCGCAACTGGGGCGAGGCGATCCCGCGCTGCGGTGCCGATCTCATCGGCTATTTCGGACCGCACGAGGGTTCGGTGACGACGGCCTATGGAGTCTACAACATCGAGAACCTCGCGGCCTATGAGGCCTATCGTGCCCGGCTTGCCGCCGATCCGCTCGGCCGCGAGAATTATGCCTTCGCCCGCCGCGAACGGTTTATCCTGAGGGAGGACCGGATTTTCCTGAAGAACGTATCCGCCCCCGTTGGAGGTAAGTGAAACATGATCGCCGTCATCTTCGAAGTTCTGCCCGCCGAGGGCCGGCGCGACACCTATCTCGGCATTGCCGCCGATCTGCGCCCGCTGCTCGACGACATCGATGGTTTCATCTCGATCGAGCGGTTCCAGAGTCTCTCCAATCCCGACAAGGTGCTGTCCCTGTCCTTCTGGCGTGACGAGGAGGCGGTGAAAGCCTGGCGCAATGGCGCAGAACACCGCGCCGCCCAGGACGCCGGACGTCATGGCGTCTTCGCCGACTACCGCTTGCGCATCGCCTCCGTCATCCGCGATTACGGGCTGAACGAGCGCCGTGAAGCGCCGGCCGACAGCCGCGCCTTTCACGACGCCTAGTGAATCGTCGCAGCAAAAGAACTCACTAACATGGCGTGACTACGCACTTTTTCGGAACGGCCTTCAGGCTTTGGTAACCATCTTCGGTAACCATAAGCTCCATGATCCGTTCCGAGTAAGCGTATTTGCGAGTTGTCCATGTCTTCAGTTGTTTCGCTTGCCGAAGTCTCCCGCTCCACCCGCCCGCTGGGCTGGCTCGACAGCATCATCAAGGGGGACTGCGTGGCCGCGCTCAACGCGCTTCCCGACAATTCGGTCGACGTCGTATTCGCCGACCCGCCCTATAACCTCCAGCTCGGCGGAATGCTGACCCGTCCCGACCAGTCGGTGGTCGATGCCGTCGACGACGAATGGGACCAGTTTGCCTCCTTCGAGGCCTATGATGCTTTCACCCGCGCTTGGCTGCTCGCCTGCCGCCGCGTGCTAAAGCCGACCGGCACCCTCTGGGTCATCGGCTCCTACCACAACATCTTCCGCGTCGGTGCGATCCTGCAGGACCTGCATTTCTGGATCCTCAACGACATCATCTGGCGCAAGACCAACCCGATGCCGAACTTCAAGGGCCGCCGTTTCCAGAACGCCCATGAAACGCTGATCTGGGCGACGCCCAACGCCAATGCCAAGGGCTACACCTTCAACTACGATGCGATGAAGGCGGCCAACGACGATGTGCAGATGCGCTCCGACTGGCTGTTCCCGATCTGCTCGGGACACGAGCGCCTCAAGGGCGACGACGGTAAGAAGGTGCACCCGACGCAGAAGCCGGAAGCGCTTCTCGCCCGCATCATGATGGCATCGACCAAGCCGGGCGACGTCATCCTCGATCCCTTCTTCGGCTCCGGCACCACCGGTGCCGTTGCCAAGCGCCTCGGCCGGCACTTCGTCGGTATCGAGCGCGAACAGGAATATATCGACGCGGCATCGGCGCGCATCGACGCCGTCGAGCCGCTCGGCAAGGCGATGCTTTCCGTCATGACCGGAAAGAAGGCCGAGCCCCGTGTCGCCTTCAACACCTTGATCGAGAGCGGGCTGATCAAGCCCGGCACGGTTCTGACGGATGCCAAGCGCCGTTACAGCGCAATCGTCAGGGCCGACGGCACGGTCGCTTCCGGCGGAGAAGCCGGTTCAATTCATCGCCTGGGCGCCAAGGTCCAGGGGCTTGATGCATGCAACGGATGGACATTCTGGCATTTCGAAGAAGGGAACACCCTGAAGCCCATCGACGAACTCAGAACCGTCATTCGAAATGATCTGGCAAAACTGAACTGATCAACCAGTTCCGCCAGATCCTTCGAAAAGCGCTCTAACCGGTTTTTGTACCTTCAGTCCCGGAAGGAGAGCTCTAAATGCCCGGAATCCTCAACGTGAGGGTTCCGGGCATTTGTATGTTGTCGGTCTTCTTGCCGGAACGGCTGATGGGGAGAGGGAAAGAAGCGGCACCTGATTGCCAATTCTTGCGTCGGGAAATAGGGTTCGACGTAACCAGTCTTCACCCGAACAAGGGTTGCCATCCGCATGACCTCGCCAGGTCGACTCCAGCGCGCCAAGCAATGGGCACGTCAAATCAAACGCGACGTCGTCGCACTCTGGTTCGCCGCACGAGATCCTCGAACGCCGATTTCGGCGAAATTCGTTGCCGGCGCCGTGGCGGCCTACGCTCTGTCGCCGGTGGACTTGATCCCCGACTTCATTCCGGTACTCGGCTACCTCGACGATCTGATCGTCGTTCCGCTTGGCATCCTTCTGGCGGTGCGTCTCGTGCCGCCGGCGCTCATGGATGAATTCCGGCAACGGGCGACGGCACAGGAGAGGCGCCCCTCCAGCCGAGGCGGATTTGTTGCGATCCTGTGTATCTGGTTCGTGGCCGCAGTCGTTGCGGCCTGGCTCGCCTGGGGCTTTCTCTCGGCCAAGCCATGAAGAGGGTTCGCGGCGATCGGTGCCGCCGCGAAGCGTTGGCACGCTGCCTTTAGAGGTCCGGCGCTCCCCGTGGGCGCAAATGGTAGAGGACGCGGGCACCCTTGTCTTCGAAGCCGCATGCTGCAAGCGCCGGCACAAGCGGCCCCAGTTCGTCGGGCTCCGCCTCGATCGTGACGATGCCGATCTGCGGATGCGTGACACGGATGCGCTCCAGCAATGCGGCAATGAGCGCGGTCAGGCCTTTCGTCGTTGCCTGATGCTGGGTAATCACGAGCATCATCTCATCACCGCCGGCAAAGGCGAAGGCTTCGCCTGTAACGCATCCCTGTTCGTCCAATACCTGAGTCAGCCCGTGACCTTCGCGTTGAGCAAGCTCCTCTGCAACCATGGTCGTGTCCCAGGTCGTGGTGCAGCTCTCCTCGCTGCAACGCGTGACCTTGGCTTTGGTGAAGAAATCAGCGTACCGGCCTAGAGCCTCGTCAGCCAGTGGTGTGCGGATGGCCGATGTTTCGGCGAGCGGAAAATCTGAGGTGGCTGGCCAAGCTTCGCGCGGCGTCTGCCACACCCTGAACAGTTCTCGATGCGCGACGGCGCCGGTTTCTCCGGCTAGCTGATCATGGAATTCGCCTATGCGCGAAGGCCACACAACGCCGTCAGGGCGGACCTCCTCGGCGGCGGCGTGCAGCAGCCGGGAGAGCACATGGATGTCGTCTTGGTCGGCGTGGAACGTGATGGCCGCGCCCCGCAGTGAGGTCGTCTCGTCCGTGTCGCGTTCTGCAGCGCAATGAAAGCCAGCCCAGCCGACGATTCGCTCTTCCTTGCGAGCGACGACGATCCGGCTTTCGGAAAGATGTTCCCTGAACTCGTCCAGAGTCACCTCTTCGCGATATCCCGCATCGGTGGTCGCATAGATTTCCGCGACCACGGCCTCCTTGGCCTCACCGTCCCGTATCACGCACAATTCTAAACTTTTCATATATCACTCCTTCGTATCGCAATCTAAGGTAGTGATGGTGAATCGTGGCGAAAATCGTGCCGTTGCGGGGCGGCCAAGAGCGAAATGTCGGCCTATGGATGGACACCGTAGGCGGCGAGGTCGGACTTCAATTTTTCCGGGTCGACGAAGTGCACCGCATGCCAGCCGGCCATCCGCGCGGCCTCGACGTTGGGCATGCTGTCGTCGATGAAGAGCGTCGCCGATGGGGTCAGGCCGAAGGTCCGCGTGTGGGTTTGATAGATGGCGATATCGGGCTTGATCAGCTTGACGTCGCCAGAAACGGTGACGCCGCGCGGCAGCGTCAGGAAGGGATAGAGCACCTGCGCCTCACGGAAGGTGTCGGAGGCGAAGTTCGTCAGCATGGTGACGTCGCGCCCTTCGGCGATCAGCCGTTCCAGCAGCGCAACCGTCTCGACATAGGCGTGCGGCACCATCTCCTGCCAATGCTTGCGGAAGGCGCGGATCTGCACCTCGCGCTCGGGAAAATCCTTGATCAGCAGCGCTTCGGCTTCTTCCCAGGTGCGGCCGCGGTCCTGCTCGATGTTCCAGTCATGGGTGCAGACATTGGCGAAGAACCATTCGCGCTCGGCCTCGTCCGGGATGATGCGGCTATAGGGCAGGTTGGGGTCATAGTGGATCAGCACCTTACCGATGTCGAAGACGATGTGGCGGATGTCGATGCTGCTCATGGACGTATTCCTTGCTTGGTCTTTTAGATCAGGAGTTGGGCCGGATGCGGGCGGAAGCCGCGCCTTCTTCCTCACGCTGTTCTAGCGCTCGGTCTTGAAGGCATGCGGGATCGCCTGGGCGATTGCCTTCTTCATGACGGTTGGCAACGCCTGGGCCTTCAGCGAGTGAACCGGTTCCCACCAGCCGTTGCCCTCCGTTCCGGTGCGCGCGACTTTGGCGCGATAGACCGAGAGACGCAACTCAAAATGCGTGAAGACGTGGCTGATGGTGCCGCAGTCTTCCCAGGAGGCGGCAAAGGGTTGGGAGGCGAGCGTGGTGTCGCCATCCTGTCGCGATGTCCAGTCGGTTCCGGGCACTTCTGTCATGCCGCCAAGCAGGCCGGTTTCGATCCTTTTTCGCAGATAGACGGCATTGTCGGCATCGATTGCGACGAAGGCGGCGCCGCGCCGAAGTGGCTTGTCTTTCTTCTGTGCCTTGCGCGGAAAGGTTTCGGGATCGGCAACGACCAGTGCGCGACAGTGCGCGCGGAAAGGACAGAGCGAGCAGGCAGGCCGCTTCGGCGTGCAGATCGTCGCGCCGAGGTCCATCATCGCCTGGGCGAAATCACCTGGACGATCGTCAGGCGTGAGGATGGCGACACGCGCCCGCATCTCGGGCTTCGCTGCGGGCAGGGGCGTTTCGATCGCATAGAGGCGCGAGATCACCCGCTCGACATTGCCGTCAAGCACGGCACTATTGCGGTTGAAGGCGATGGCTGCGATCGCAGCCGCGGTGTAGTCGCCGATGCCGGGAAGGGATTTCAACCCGTCTTCCGTGTCGGGAAACCGCCCCCCGTGATCCTTGGCGATAACCTCGGCACATTTCTTCAGGTTGCGGGCGCGGGCATAGTAGCCGAGCCCGGCCCAGGCCTTCATCACGTCCTCACTGTCCGCACGCGCCAGGTCCTCGACGGTCGGCCACAGTGACAGGAACTTCACGAAATAGGCCTTTACCGCTTGCACTGTCGTCTGCTGCAGCATGACCTCAGAAAGCCAGACGTGGTAGGGATCGGCAACGATCCCTTGGCTGGCCATAGGCGGCGAGACACGCCAAGGCAGGTCGCGGTGGTGCCTGTCGTACCATTCCAAAAGAAGGGGAGCGGCGTCGGCCGCCGGTATTGTATCGTGCATGATTTGCCGGGAGTTCTGTTTCCGGCCTATACTTGGCGAAGCGGAGCCGCGGCATCAAGGCTCAATCGACGTTGCATACAGAAAGTCGCATTCGTGAGTGAGCAGAAGCCCCGCAAGGGTGTCGTCCAGATCAGTGAGGTCGCCAACGGCCTGATCGACCCGGTGCTCGCCAAGCGGGCTGGCATCAATACAATGTTGCTCGGCTCGTGGGACGAAATCGCCGGCGAAGACTTTTCCGATTGCACGCGGCCCGAGAAGATCGCCTGGCCGCGACGTGTCTCGGAAATCGCAGGCGAGGGTGGCTACCAGCCGGGCGTGCTGACCGTCGCCTGCGAAGGCGCGCGTGCGCTTTTCCTGACCCATGCCCAGGGAGAACTGATCCAGCGCATCAACGGCTTCTTCGGCTTCTATGCCATCGGGCAACTGCGTATCGTCCAGAAGCCCGTGTCGGTACAGCCGAAACACCGCGGCAAGCCGAAGCAGCTTTCGGGCGAGCCCGCGCGTCGGCTGGAGGCGATGGTGGAGGGTATCGAGAGCGAAGAACTGAAGGCAGCTTTACGCCGCCTCGGGACGGCCGTTCTGGCGCCGCGTCGGCGATAGGGCCATCAGCCGGTCACAATTCTTTGAATTCTGTTGACGCCCGGCCACTTGCCGCCCTGCGCGCGGCAAGATATCGAATCCGCACTACAATTCCCTCCGAACACGGGTCAAATCATGTCCGCTTCCGCAATGAACCTTACGAAACGCCTGCTCAGCGGTGCCGCCATGGCAACCGTCGCCCTGGTGCTTGCTGCCTGCAGCGACGAAAAGAAGGAAACGGCATCGACCGCGCCGACCCAGGCGAGCGAGACGGCGGCAAAGCCCGCGACTGACGCCATCACCACGGCATCGACGTCCGCGACGCCGGCGAGCACCGAGGCGAAGCCGGCCACAGGCACTGAAGTCGCTCAGGCGACGACCGCTCCCGTGAAGGTCGAGCTCCCGTCGTCGGAAGGTTCCGTCGATGCGGCCAAGCTGATGGAGCCGGGCGCCCTGCCGGAAATGGCGCTGGGCGAAGCCAATGCGCCGGTGACGATCGTCGAATACATGTCGATGACCTGCCCACACTGCGCGGCCTTCCACAACAACACCTTCGAAGCAATCAAGACGAAGTACATCGACAGCGGCAAGGTTCGCTTCATCGTGCGCGAATTCCCGTTTGACCCGCGCGCGGCGGCCGCCTTCATGCTGGCGCGCTGCGCCCCGGAGGGCCAGTACTTCCCGATGATCTCCATGCTCTTCAAGCAGCAGCAGCAGTGGGCTGCAGCCCAGAATGGCCGCGACGCCTTGCTGCAGATGTCCAAACTCGCCGGTTTTACACAGGAGAGCTTCGAGGCCTGCTTGACGAACCAAAAACTTCTGGATGATGTGAACTCTGTTATGCAGCGGGGCGCAAAGGATTTCGGCGTACAGTCGACGCCGACCTTCTTCGTTAATGGTGAACACTATTCGGGGGACATGTCGGTTGACGTTATGTCGGCCCTCATCGACAGCAAGCTCTGATCCTTCGCTTTTCCTGAAAACGGGCGACGGCAGCAGCCGTGCGCCCGTTTTTTTCGTTCTGCCGCGCGGTAGAGGGGGGGATCTCACCCCAGCGTTCGCCGCATGAAGTTCAACAAGCTCCGCCTGCTCGGCTTCAAATCCTTCGTCGAACCGACCGAGTTCATCATCGAGCGCGGACTGACCGGCGTCGTCGGGCCGAACGGCTGCGGCAAGTCGAACCTCGTCGAAGCGCTGCGCTGGGTGATGGGGGAGAACTCCTACAAGAACATGCGCGCTTCCGGCATGGACGACGTGATCTTTTCCGGATCCGGCAACCGTCCGGCGCGCAACACGGCCGAAGTTGGCCTCTATCTCGACAACAGCGATCGCACCGCACCGGCTGCCTTCAACGATAGCGACGAAATCCAGGTGACGCGCCGCATCGAGCGCGAGCAGGGCTCGGTCTACCGCATCAACGGCAAGGAGGCGCGCGCCAAGGATGTGCAGCTTCTGTTTGCCGATGCCTCGACCGGCGCGCGTTCGCCGTCGATGGTCGGGCAGGGGCGCATCGGCGAATTGATCGCGGCAAAGCCGCAGGCCCGCCGCCAACTCTTGGAAGAGGCGGCCGGCATCTCCGGCTTGCATTCGCGTCGCCATGAAGCCGAATTGCGCCTCAGAGCAGCCGAGACCAATCTCGAGCGGCTCGACGACGTAACCTCGCAGCTCGAAAGCCAGATCGAGAGCCTTAAGCGCCAGTCACGCCAGGCCAACCGCTTCAAGATGCTTTCGGCCGATATCCGCAAGCACGAGGCGATCCTTTTCCATATCCGCTGGGTGCAGGCCAAGGAGGCGGAAGCCGAGGCGACGAGCCAGCTCAACCAGATCACGGTGCTTGTCGCCGAAAAGGCGCAGGTGCAGATGCAGGCGGCGAAGGATCAGGCGATTGCCAGCCTGAAGCTGCCGGAATTGCGCGAGAATGAAGCGCGGTTCGCCGCGGCACTTCAGCGCCTGCAGATCGCCCGCTCGCAGCTCGAAGAGGACGCCGGCCGTATCCTCAGGCGGCGCGATGAATTGCAGCGCCGTCTGGCACAGCTTGCCGAAGATATCGCGCGCGAAGAGCGCCTCGTCGTCGACAATGCCGGCATCCTGTCGCGGCTCGACGAGGAAGAAGCCGAACTCAGCGACATGCTGGCCGAGGCCGACGACCGTGCGACGGAAGCACGCGAGCGGCTGGAGGAGGCGAACGAAAAGCTTGCCGGCAACGAAGCGCTGCTGGCTCGATTGACCGCCGAGCGCGCCGAGGCACAGGCGGGACGCAACCAGCTGGAGCGGACGCTACGCGACCTTTCCGAGCGACAGGCGCGCCTTGCCCGGCAACTGGCCGATCAGTCGCGCGATCTCGATGAGCTCGACCGGCAGATGGCAGCACTTCCCGACCCGCATGAGAAGCAGGGCCAGGTCGAGGTCGCCGAGGCTGCGCTGGAAGAAGCCGAATCCAATGTGCTGGCGATCGAGGAGGCACTGGCCGAGGCGCGGCGCGCGGAGGTCGAGGCGCGTCCACCGGTCGACCGGGCACGTGCCACGCTCAACGGCATCGAGACCGAGGCGCGCACGATAAGGCGTATGCTGGAAGCGGTAGCCGGCGGCGCCTATCCCGCCGTCGTCGAGGACATGAAGGTCGACCGCGGCTTCGAGACGGCACTTGGCGCAGCACTTGGCGACGATCTGGATTCGCCTCTCGAAACGGCGGCCCCGGCCCATTGGCGTGCGCCGGGAGACCACGTCGGCGACGCCGACCTGCCGGAAGGCGTTGGCCCGCTGATCGCCCATGTGAAGGCGCCGGATGCGCTGACCCGCGCGCTGAAGCAGATCGGCATTGTCGCAAGCGAGGCGGACGCGGAACGGCTGCTGCCGCTGCTGAAGCCCGGCCAGAGCCTCGTTACCAAGCAAGGCTCCGTCTGGCGTTGGGACGGTCACGTGACTGGCTCGGAGGCGCCGAGTGCTGCTGCCTTGCGGCTGGCGCAGAAGAACCGCCTGGCCGAACTCGACGCTGAGGCAGATGGTGCTGCGGAGGCGCTGCGACGCGCCGAGGCTGACCTCGCGACTGCCGGCACGCGTATCCGTGCCGAGGACGAGCGGCTGCGGCTATCGCGCGACGCGCAGCGCATGATCACGCGGCAACTCGGCGAAGCCCGCGACGCGCTTGCGGCTGCCGAGCGTGCCTCCGGCGATCTTGCCCGCAGGCGAGCGGTTCTTGCGGAAACCCGCAGCCAGATCGAGGCGCAGGGCGAGGAAGTGGCCGAGCAGATCGAAACGGCCAATGATGCGCTGGCGGATGCACCCGATCTCTCGGAACTGGAATTGAAGCTGCGCACGCAGACGGCCGATGTTGCTGCCGATCGTGCCACCGTTGCCGAAGCGCGCGCCGCTCATGACGGTCTGGCGCGCGAGAACGAGGCCCGCCAGCGGCGCATCACCGCGATTGGCGCGGAAAGGCAGACCTGGAAGGCACGTGCGACCAGCGCCGAAGAACACATCGCGACGCTACGAGATCGTGAGGCGGAAGCCCGCGACGAAGTGGAAGAACTGATCGATGCGCCGGATGAGTTCGAGGACAAGCGTCGCGCGTTGATGAACGAGTTGCAGAAGGCGGAAGCAGCCCGGCGCGAGGCGGCCGACCTTCTTGCCGAGGCGGAAAATCACCAGCGCGAGGCGGACCGTCTGGCGGCAACCGCGCTCTCCGAGCTTGCCGAATCGCGCGAGAAGCGCGGCCGCGCCGAAGAGCGGCTGGTCTCTGCCCGCGAACGCCGCGTCGAGATCGAAGCGCGCATTCACGAAGCGCTCTCCTGTGCGCCGCACGAGGTGATGCGACTGACCGGGCTTGCCGTCGACGAGGCGCTGCCGGACATGCGCAATATCGAGCGGGAGCTCGAACGGCTGAAGATCGAGCGCGAACGCCTCGGCGCCGTCAACCTGCGTGCAGAAGAGGAGCAGAAGGAGCTTTCCGAAAAGCTCGCTCTCATTCTCCGCGAGCGCGATGACGTCATCGAGGCGATCCGCAAGCTCAGAAGTGCCATCCAGAACCTGAACCGCGAGGGCCGCGAGCGCCTGATCGCTGCCTTTGACGTCGTCAACGTGCAATTCCAGCGGCTGTTCACCCACCTCTTTGGCGGCGGCACGGCCGAACTGCAACTGATCGAGAGCGACGATCCGCTGGAAGCGGGTCTCGAAATTCTCGCCCGCCCGCCCGGCAAGAAGCCGCAGACGATGACGCTGCTTTCCGGCGGCGAGCAGGCGCTGACGGCGATGGCACTGATCTTCGCGGTGTTCCTCACCAATCCGGCCCCGATCTGCGTGCTCGACGAAGTGGACGCGCCGCTCGACGACCACAATGTCGAGCGCTACTGCAACCTGATGGACGAGATGGCGGCTTCAACCGAAACCCGCTTCATCATCATCACCCACAACCCGATCACCATGGCTCGCATGAACCGACTGTTCGGCGTGACCATGGCCGAGCAGGGCGTATCCCAGCTGGTGTCCGTCGACCTGCAGACGGCAGAGCGTCTGAGAGAAGTGGTCTGATCGTTCGCCGACCCGACCAGGCAGCGGTCAGTGCAAGAGTGCCATTCGAACGCGGCGATGAAACCTGTCGCGCGCAGCGTGTCTTCGCGTTGGCCCAGGCGATCGGCATGGGCCCTCAGCGGCACCTTGTTGGCGTTATAGGCGGAGCGCGTGGCCGAACCACTTGCTGTAGGTCATGGGCGTGCCGGTCGCCCAGCGCCAGTCGTCGGTGCTGCCGCTCGGGTTGGCCGATCCAAGCCAGCTCCTCCGCCCCTCTGAGACTGAAGCGGATTGCCGTGACGGGACATTCTCGGATGCTGTGCGAGGTGGTGTGGCTCCGTCACTCGAATTCCAGAATGAGGCTCGGGCTCATATTGTTGAGGCCATGTCCTGCGATGTGTTGAGATAGGCGCCCTTCATGTCGAGCCGGCCTGAGCGCTGGGTATAATATATCGCGAGATCGTCGCCCGGTTTGTATTCATTCGGCGCGCCCGGGAACCATCTGGAATAGGTCATCGCCTCGCCGCTGTCCCAATACCTGCCGCCTTTGGGCTCCTGACTTGCGATCTACCCCGTTGTGCGGGTGTGTCTGGACATCCAGGCGGTCACTCGAATTCGAGAATGAGACCGCCCGTTCCGTCGGTCGATCCCATGTCGTCCCAGGTGTCGACATAGAGGGATTTGGTATCGGCCTTACCATTGCGATGCGCGTAGTACATGCCGATATCGTCGCCCTTCTTGCCTTCGTTCGGCATGTCCTGGAACCATTTCGTGTAGGTCAAGGGCGCGCCGTTGTCCCAGTGCCAGCCGCCTTTGGGTTCCTTGCCCTGTGGGTCCTGCGTCAGGCCGATCCAGGGTCCCATCTTGTAGCTGACGTTTCCGGAGGGATCATAGCCGGTCTGGAAGAAGCTCTGGTCGGCATTGAAAAGCGATGCGACGAATGCGTTTTCCTCCGGAGACGAAATCGCGGCGAGGTGCGCGCCGCAACCGCCGGCGATCCCGCGCGCATAAACGGCCAAAATCGTTCCCGTGCGAACGGCGACGTAGAGGTGCCCGCCGAACACGCCATAGACGGTCTCGAAGTGGCGTAGACAGGTCAGCGCCCGCAGGACGGTTTGGTCGGTTTCCAGCCCTTCGAGGTTGGCAGCGTCGTAGCGTCGCGCTTTCGTCGCGCTGTAGATGCCTTCAGCCCGCGCGTTGACCTTTATCCCGAGGGCTGCTGCTGTGTTCTCGGTAATGAAGCCGCTCGCCGGCTGCTGGTTGGTGCTTTGGAAGCGTTTGATCGCTTCCCTGGTCTGTCCGCCAAAAACGCCATCGGCAGTGCCGGCTTCAAATCCCCGCGAGGCAAGCGCCAGCTGGACATTTCGCCGCTTCTCTTTGTCCGGCAACAGCTGCGCTTCGACGGATTGCGGCAGATGTGCCTCGTTGCGCGCGGCCGCCGGTTCGATCTGGGCAAGCGCCTGGCGTCCAAGGTCGGCATACTCGCCGGTGCGGTGCTTTTCGACGAAGAAGTGCCAGATGCGCGCCGTTCCGATCTTCAGAGCCTTCTTGAAGTCCTTTTCAGCTTCGAGCGCTTCGGGGTCGATTGCCGGTACCGCCAGTGCCGGCTGGACCGGTTGCACCGTCGGGGTCTGTGGCGCTGCCGTTTCCGGACCGAAATAGAACTCCAGCGACAGCGACGACAGGATCTGCGGCTGCTGCTTGCCCTGTGTTTCCTTGCGCACGTCGCGCACGACCCGCTTGAAGGCGGTGCCGACTTCCAGCCCGGCACCGGAGAGATTGGCGATCAGGGCGCGGGTAAACGGCGAATGCCCATCGGTGCCGTCGGCAGCGACCTGGCCGGGGGCGGCGGCAAAGGCCACGAGCGTGCCGGCGCCTTGGGTCTCGATCGGTGCCAGGCCTCTGGTTGCGCCCCCGCGGGTGGCGCCTTCGACTTCGGTGTTCAGCCGATTGGCGAGAGGGTTGTTGCGGCAGGCATCAAGGAAGACCATCGATATCCGGGCGCGCTTCTCCAGCGCATTGATGATCTCTGACAGGGCTATGGTTTCGGCGGGAACGTCGAACTCACTCTCGAGCTTCGCGTCCGTGCCAATGAGAAAGTTTTCTCCGTGCAGCTGCATGCCGTGTCCGGCGTAGTAGAACAGGGCGACATCATCTGGCCCGATCTTGCGGGAAAAGTTTGAAAGCGCGCCAGCAAGGCCCCTGCGATCTGCGTTGAGCACAAGATCGGTTTCAAATCCTTGTCCCTTGAGGAAGGTTCCGAATGCTTCAGCGTCGCGAGCGGCATTGGGAAGCGTTCCCGCCGCGACGTAGTTCGTCATGCCGACGACGAGCGCAAGCCGCTTGCCATTCTCCTCGGCGAAGCCATGCCCGACCACGAGCAGGAGCATAGGGACCGAAAGGATCCAGGATCTCAGTTTCGCACGCCACTGCATGACCTACCCTCCAAGCCCCGGGGACTGAAACGGATTGCCATGACGGGATATTCTTGGATGCGCCCCATCGCGTGCATTTATATCAGATTTTTATAATGTAGCGGGCAATGTCGACCGTAGACCGTTGACGGGTATTTCATATGCGATAAAGGCCCTCGAAGCCCATAGTGTCCGGGGTCGAGCCCCCAAGCGTGCCAATATGTTGCAATGTTACAGAAAATGATGCGGTGCAGCATAAATCTTCACCAGATGCATTTTCAGCCTGAAGCATATACTGTAAATCGTCATAAAAGACTGTTTCTGGGTGGAGAGCAGGGCATGACGAAATGGGTTTACACCTTCGGTGGGGGCAAGGCCGAGGGACGTGCAGGTGACCGTGAACGGTTGGGGGGCAAGGGCGCCAACCTTGCCGAAATGTGCAACCTCGGCTTGCCGGTGCCGCCCGGCCTGACGATCGTCACCGATGCCTGCAATAGCTTCTTCGACAATGACAGGCAGATGCCGGACGGCCTACGCGACCAGGTGCGCGAGGGGATCAGCCGGATGGAAGAGGTGACCGGCCGCGTCTTCGGCGATACGACCCATCCCTTGCTGCTCTCGGTTCGATCCGGCGCCCGTGCCTCGATGCCGGGCATGATGGATACGGTTCTGAACCTTGGCCTCAACGACCAGTCGGTGCATGCGCTCGGCCATGATGCCGGCGACGCGCGCTTTGCCTGGGACAGCTACCGCCGCTTCATCCAGATGTATGGCGATGTGGTGATGGGCGTCGACCACGATGTCTTCGAGGAAATTCTGGAAGACGAAAAGGCGCGGCTTGGCCACGAGCAGGACACGGAGCTTTCAGCGGTCGAGTGGCAGCACGTCATCACCCGCTATAAGGAAGCGATCGAGGAGGCGCTCGGCGAGCCCTTCCCGCAGGATCCGGAAGTGCAGCTTTGGGGCGCGATCGGCGCTGTGTTCTCGAGCTGGATGAACCCGCGCGCGATTACCTACCGCCACCTGCATGCTATCCCTGCTGCCTGGGGTACGGCGGTCAACGTTCAGGCGATGGTCTTCGGCAATCTCGGCAATTCGTCGGCGACCGGCGTCGCCTTCACCCGCAATCCCTCGACCGGCGAGAACGAGCTTTACGGCGAGTTTCTGGTCAACGCCCAGGGCGAAGATGTCGTTGCCGGCATCCGCACGCCGCAGAACATCACCGAAGCGGCACGTATCGCCTCCGGTTCCGACAAGCCGTCGCTTGAAAAGCTGATGCCTGAAGCCTTCACCGAGTTCCGCTCGATCTGCGACACGCTGGAGCGGCACTATCGCGACATGCAGGACCTGGAATTCACCATCGAACGCGGTACGCTCTGGATGCTCCAGACCCGCTCCGGCAAGCGCACCGCCAAGGCGGCGCTGAAGATCGCCGTCGACATGGCGGAAGAGGGGCTGATCTCCGAGCAGGAGGCCGTCGCCCGCATCGATCCCGCCTCGCTCGATCAGTTGCTGCATCCGACGATCGATCCGCATGCGCGCCGCGACATCATCGGCTCCGGCCTGCCGGCCTCGCCGGGTGCGGCCACCGGCGAAATCGTCTTCACCTCCGAAGAGGCGGTGCAAGCCGACAAGGAAGGCCGCAAGGTCATCCTGGTGCGCGTCGAGACCAGCCCGGAAGACATCCACGGCATGCATGCCGCCGAAGGCATCCTGACGACCCGCGGCGGCATGACCAGTCACGCGGCCGTCGTTGCCCGCGGCATGGGCACCCCTTGCGTTTCCGGTGCCGGCAGCATCCGCGTGGATCTGCGCAACGAGTTGCTGACCGCCGGCGGAGTGACGCTGCGAAAGGGCGACATCATCACCATCGACGGCTCGTCCGGCCAGGTGCTGAAGGGCTCGATCGCCATGCTGCAGCCGGAGCTCTCCGGCGACTTCGGCAAGATCATGGCCTGGGCGGATGCGACCCGCCGCATGACGGTCAGGACGAATGCCGAAACACCGGCGGACGCGCGTGCCGCGCGCTCCTTCGGCGCCGAGGGCATCGGCCTCTGCCGCACCGAGCACATGTTCTTCGAGGACGACCGCATCAACGTCATGCGCGAGATGATTCTTGCCGACGACGAGGCCGGCCGCCGTCTGGCGCTCGCCAAGCTGCTGCCGATGCAGCGCTCGGATTTCGCCGAACTGTTCTCGATCATGCACGGTCTGCCGGTGACGATCCGCCTGCTCGATCCGCCGCTGCACGAGTTCCTGCCGAAGACCGACGAGGAGATCGCCGATGTCGCCGGCGCGCTCTCGCTCGACCCGTCGGAACTGCGCCAGCGCGTCGACGAATTGCACGAGTTCAACCCGATGCTCGGTCATCGTGGTTGCCGTCTGGCGATTTCCTATCCCGAGATCGCCGAGATGCAGGCACGCGCCATCTTCGAGGCCGCCGTCGAGGCTGCCCGCGAAACCGGTGCGGCCGTCGTTCCCGAAATCATGGTGCCGCTCGTTGGCCTTCGGGCAGAACTTGATTACGTCAAGGAGCGCATCGACACGGTGGCCAGGGAGGTGATCGGCGAGGCCGGTATCGGCATCGACTATCTCGTCGGCACGATGATCGAGCTGCCGCGCGCGGCTCTGCGCGCCGGTGTGATCGCCGAAGCCGCCGACTTCTTCTCCTTCGGCACCAACGACCTGACGCAGACGACCTTCGGCATCTCGCGTGACGACGCCTCGCAGTTCCTGGCGACCTACCAGCAGAAGGGCATCATCGAGCAGGACCCCTTCGTCTCGCTCGATTTCGATGGCGTCGGCGAGCTGATCCAGATCGCCGCCGAGCGCGGACGGCGGACGAAGAACGGTCTCAAGCTCGGCATATGCGGCGAGCATGGCGGCGACCCAGCCTCGATCCGCTTCTGCGAGGACGCCGGCCTCGATTACGTCTCCTGCTCGCCCTTCCGTGTGCCGATCGCCCGGCTTGCCGCGGCCCAGGCGGCGATCAACGGCAAGGGCTAGGGTCCCGGTCCGCGTGTTGCAGCGATGCAACGCGCGGGAGATGATCGGCTGAAGCACTGCATTCCTGGTTGCAAGCAAAGAGCGGATGGTGCATCAGCATCTCGTTCGCGCCGTATCGGCGCGAGCGATCGTTGGCCATGCATGCGCATGGCGGTTTGTTCAGAACGGGAGCGGAAAATGACGCAGTGCGTTTCCACACGCCCCTTGGGGCTTCGCGGCCGATCAGCGTTGATGCGCTGAGAGAGCCCGTCCTGCCGGCTACGCGGAAAATCTAAAGTATTGCAGCGACCTGAGCGCGATTGAGAGACGCGCGGAGCTGCGGTGTGCCGGCTGTTTGACCCTGTTCTGGATTATTTTTCATGGGCAATCATTCTTCCGGGGACGTCGTCCCTGAAGGCGATGATGGTGCGCGCAAGGCGGCCGTCACGCATTACTTCACTGCCGGCAGCTGGATCGAAGGCGCGGCAGTTCAACAACTGGAGGAGATCGCCGGTCTCCCCGGCATGATCTCTGTCGCCGGCTTTCCTGATCTGCACCCGGGCAAGTATGGCCCCGTCGGCATAGTCGCGCTCTCGCAGCGGCTCTACCCGCAACTGATCGGCAACGACATCGGCTGTGGCATGTCGTTCTTCGAACTCTCGTTGCCGCTGCGCAAGTTCAGGGTGGAGAAGGCGGCCGAGCAATTGCGCAGGCTGGAACAGATCGATCTCGGCGATATCACGACCCGCCTTGTGGAGCACGATCTTGCGCCCGATATGCGCCCGCAATCTCTCGGCACGATCGGTGGCGGCAATCATTTCTGCGAGCTGCAGGCGGTGGACGAAATGTTCGAGAGCGAGTTGGAGGGCGTCGCCGACAGGCAGAAACTCTACCTGCTGGTTCATTCCGGCTCGCGTTCGCTCGGTGCAGAGCTTTTCGGTCAGACGCTCGGCGGAGATGAACACCTGCGAGACGGCTTGGCTGCCGGCTCGGATGCAGCCGTCGAATGGCTCGCCAGGAGCGGTGAATGCGTTCGATGGGCGTCACTCAACCGGCAAATGGTTGCCGAGCGCGCGGCACGGGCGCTTCGTGCCGACCTGTCGCTCATCGCCGATGTTCCGCACAATCTTGTCCGGACCACGGCGTCCGGCTTCCTGCACTACAAGGGTGCGGCCGCTGTCGGCGCCGGTGTCGTTGCTCCGGTCGCCGGTTCGCGCGCGACGCGAAGCTATCTGGTGCAGGCGCTCGCCGGCGCGCAGCGATCGCATTGGGGCATCTCCCATGGTGCCGGGCGCAAATACGACCGCAAGGCCATGCACGGTCGGGTGGGGACCAATCGTTCCGAGCGTGATGCCTTGCGCGTCAACGCCTGGGGCGGCGTCGCGATCTGCGAGGATCGCAACCTGCTGATCGAGGAAGCGGCAGGCGCCTACAAGGATGCGGCGAAGGTTGTCGCCGACCTTGAGGCGTTCGGGCTCGTGCGTCCGGTTGCGGCGATGAAGCCACTCGTCACCTACAAGAACGCGCAACCGCAGGAACGACGGCCGCAGAAGGCCAAGTGGGAGCGGACGACGATCAGGAGGATGCGCCATGGGTGAGGTGACGCTCTTCCTGACCTCCGGCAACGGCCCGGTGGAATGCCGCATCGCCGTTGCCGCGCTGATCGACATTTTGCGCAAGGAGGCCAAGGCCAACGGTTGCGTCTTTGACCTGGTCGTTGGCGGGCAACCGGACGCCTTCGGCCCAAAATCGGCGATCGTCACGATGGCAGGCAATCGATCCGAAGAGGTGACAAAAGCCCATTGCGGGACGATCCGTTTTGTCTTCAAGAGTCCGGTCAGAAAGGGACATCAACGGCAAAACTGGTTTGTGGGTGTCCGGCAAGTGGATCTTTCCGGTGCGGGCGTCGTTCCGACGATTGCACTGGGGGATTTGCGCTTCGAAACCCTGAGGGCCGGCGGCCCCGGTGGCCAGCATCAGAACACCACCGGCAGCGCGGTGCGGGCGACCCATATACCCACGGGCCACACGGTGGTCTGCCGGGAAGAGCGGTCGCAGCACCGCAACAAGGCAACTGCAATCCGCAGACTTCAGGCCATCCTGGACCTCATTGCCGCCGGGCACGAGCAGCAGGAAAAGGCAGCCCTGTTCATGGCGAGCAAGGAGCTGGAACGGGGGAACGCGGTGAAAACCTTCCGTCTTTAGCCTTCCTTGGCGACCCGGGTCGTTGCGCCCGGGTCGCGTTGATGCGCCGGTTGCCGCGTCGTGACACGACTGGCCGCCTCGGTTGAACGAGCGTCAGCGCATGATGACGACGGGGCGGTCCCAGCCCCACATCATCATGTCGTTCTGGTAGCGGAAGGCGCGCGATTCAGCGCGCCGGTCGAGCTCGATGCGTTGCAGGCAGGTGGCAAAGGCGTCAGTGCCGCGGCGGAAGCCGTAGGAAGCGCAGGTGTTGCCATCGGCGACGCGCCGTTCCTCAGGCGTCATCGTCTGGCACGCCGTCAGCAGCAGCGCGGCTGCGACTAGGATGGTCAATCGGGTCGTCATGGTCTTCGTGCCTCCAGAGAGCCGGCGCGCGCCGTCTGCGGATTCATTTCTCGAATCGCAATTAATATAGGGAGTTGCGCCGGAAATCGAAGCGGACCGCGCCAATTCCGTGGCAGGCCCGTGGTCGCGCGTAGGCGATGCCGGACGATTATCTGAAGTCGTCCTGAAAACTGATTTTCGGGAGCGTGGCTAAGCAATCAACGCGCCCGCACTGACGCGAGGCTGCGGGAGAACAGTCGCCGAACCGTCTCGGAGTGTCGACGGATCGGTCTTTGGATGGAAGTCAGCTTACGCTGCGGCCGGTCTGTCGCGATCGATGCGCTCCAGCACACCGACGAAGGACTCGGCGAAGCGCTCGAGATCCCGCGTGTCATCGCCCGGGTGCTCGATGCGGATGGTCGCGCCCTGCTCATCGAGACAGGCAAACAGGATCGATGGCTCGCTGTCCTGCTCGCCGAGCCTTAGCACGGCGATGCTCAGGCAATCCTCGATCAGTTCCGAAGCAGGCAGGGCAAAGAGAAACTCGCCGCCGGCGCTGTCGGCAACGGTGCGGACAAACCCGGTGAAATCTTCCTTGTTTCCGGAAAAGCCATCGAGGGAGAGTTCGAGCTCGAGGAGCCCCATTGGAATGCCGCCGTCGCCCGGGGGAAGAGGGGTAGGGGTGGCATTGACCACGGCTGCCTGCGATGCGCCCATGTCGGTTCTCCGTCGATCGCCGTGCACTCTTGCATGAAGCCGTGCGCGGCTGTTGCCTCCGATTGAAACTCCGCGTGCCGGCCGATTCCTGGGCGCGCGGGCACATTCCTATGCGTTGATAGGTGGTTAACGAGAATGGCGAATTTGCGGCGAAGCCTCCGGCGTGGCCTGCGGCCCGGCGGCAGACTGGCGCATTGCCTGTTTCCACGGCAAGGGGCATGGTCTAAGAATGCGGTCTGTTTCGCGGCAGGGGATTGATTCAACTACATGATGGTCCGGTACGAGCGCCCTTATTCCTACGCCGCCCACTGGGCGCGTCGCTTCGCCCGTATTTCTTTCTTGCTGTTCGCGCTCTCGCTGCTGGCGCACCGCTTCGGACCGCTGACGACACCGCACTTCCTGGCTCTTGTCGGTCTGTCGGGCATTTTCGCGCTGCTTGGCGTATTGCTTGCCGTCGTGGGTCTTGCGCGGCTCTGGCAGGTCGCTGCGATCGGTGGCCTCGCGTCCGCTGCGGCGCTTGTCTATGCGGCGCCGGCGCTTGGTTTCATTGGCTTCGGCGCCGTGCAGTATTTCACCCGTCCGGCGATCTACGATGTCAGCACCGATACGGTGACGCCGCCGCCATGGCTCAAGGTGCCGCAGACCGAACAGAGCTGGTTGAAACGCAAGGATGCCGTGACGCCTGAGGACAGGGAAGCGCAGATCCTTGCCTATCCGGGGCTCACCGGCCGACGCTACGATGGCGCGCTCGACCGTGTTTACCAGGGCGTGCGCACCGTCATCGAACAGAACCGCGTCGGCATCACCGAAGAGCTTGGCGTCGAAAATGCCCGCGCCGATCTCGAAGATCTGGCCGTTCGGCAGAATGCCGGGGCAGACACGAACGCCGAGCCGGAAAACGTGCCCGTGCCGGCGGCCCGGCCGGAACTCTCACTCGAAGGGGCAATCGCGGGACGTCGCGCCAGCGACGTCGTGCTCCAGGGCGAGTGGCGCACGCTGATTGCCGGCTTCCGCTTCGATGTGTTGATCCGGCTGCGCGAAGAGGCCGAGACGACTTTCGTCGATTTGCGCGTCGCCTCCCGTTACGGGCCGCATGACCTCGGCATGGGCGCCGCCTTCGCCGATCAGTTCCTGCGGTCGCTCGATGCCGAGTTGCTCGGTATTGCCGGCGATTGATCGGCACGCCAGAAGGCGTCAGTCGTCTATGAGGGCACCCCGACGAGCAAAATCATTGGCGGCTTCGGCTTCCGGCGCGGCGGTGCGCGACGACGACGGCTCGTTCGCTGGTCGCAGCCAGCCTCGATAGCGCACGATCAGGCCGGTCAGCGGGCTTTCGACCTCCACATGGAAGTGAAACAGACCATCGCGATCCTCCTCGAATGTGCGGCCGCCCGGCGCAAGCACCAGGGGAAGAGGAAGGCCGAGGAAGGACCAGGCGCGAACCGACAGATGCAGCCGGCTTTCTGTGGGCTCCAAAGCGCACAGGATGCGGAACGGTCCGAACTCCTCCGCCAGCCACTGTTCGTTCGATCTCTCTACCCTGTGCTGCGTGCTGTGCAGGACCTTCTCGCCGAAGCGCCGGGTCCAGACCTCCCGGCCATTCCGGCATGCAAAGTGGATTTCGACTGGCACACCCGTCGCAGCGGCGGGAAAGCCGAGGACAGAGGCGATAAGACGAGCCCGTACAGATCCGCCCCGCTCGACAACAGCGCGCCCGCGAAAGATGGCATGCCCCTCCGACGTCTCATGCAGGGCGCGGATCGAGCCGGGCAGGCGATCCCAGTCGCACCCGAGGATCTGCCGATAGAGGCTCTGCCGCTGGCTGCTTTCCGTCTTCATGCGATGAAGCGCCCGCGCTCTTCCGGCGTTGGCACCATGCAGCTCTGGCGTCGTCCGGCGATGCGATAGCGGTTTCTCGCGACGAGATCATAAAGTGGGTCGCGAAGGATAGCCGGCAGGATACGGCAGAGGTTTACGAGCGACCATGGCAGGCCCAGCCGCGCCAGCGTCCGGATCGATCCGTCGGATTTGAAGCGCGCGACGCCATCCTCGATCAGCATGTTGCTTTCGAAGCTGACGGCGTCGAGCCCGTAGTGCCGATAGAGCGCCTGGCCAAGCGGCGACTGTGCCGTGAGATAGCGATATTGCGCCCACCGATCGCGGCGAAGCAGGAAACGCACCCAGCCGGAACAGAAGATGCATTCGCCGTCGAAGACCACCACGGGCTTGTCGTCGGCAAAGGCGGGCACCGAGGCATCGTTGCGATAGCTGTAGGCGCCGCGCCGCATGGTCAGCCGGCTCCGCCCGGCGTCAGCCGGTAGGCGCCGAGCAGCGAGGGTGGCCCCTCGGTCTCGACTCGCCCTTGCTCGATCAGGTCTTCGAGATGGGCAAGCACCGAGAGCGCAGCTGCTCCATGCAGCCGGACGTCGGTGGTGGCATAGATGACCTTGACCATATCGGGAATCCGGCTGTCGCCGGCACGGATGCGTTCAAGCACGGCGCGCTCGCGCATCTTGCGGTGAGCGCGCAGACCCCGAAGGAAGGACAACGTCTCGGTCACCGGCCCGCCGTGGCCCGGCAGATAGAGATGGTCGTCGCGGGTAAGCAGCTTTTCGAGCGAGGCCATGTAATCCGCCATTGCGCCATCCGGCGGCGCGACGATCGTCGTCGCCCAGGCCATGACGTGATCGGCGGAAAAGAGGATGCCGGTGCCGTCGAGCGCGAAAGCCATGTGGTTGGCCGTGTGGCCGGGCGTGGTCAGGCCCGTCAGGCTCCAGCCATCACCTTCGATGCGCCCGCCGTCTGCAAGTATGAGATCGGGGGCGAACTCCATGTCCGAACTCTCGGCGAAGGGATTGGTCTCGCCCGCATGCAAGGGGCGGGCAGAGCGGTGTGGCCCTTCGCCAATGATCAGCGCCCCGGTCGCAGCCTTCAGCCGGCGCGCAAGCGGCGAGTGGTCGCGATGGGTATGGCTGACGGCGATGTGAGTGACCTCGCGACCGGCAAGGGCGCCCATCAGCGCCTGAAAATGCGCCTCGTCGTCCGGCCCCGGATCAATTACGACAACGGAACGCTTTCCGACGATATAGCTGTTGGTACCGTGGAAGGTGAAGGGGCCGGGATTGTTGACGGTGATGCGCTGCACATCGTCTGCGACCGTCACGGCCTCGCCATGGGCCGGCTTGAATTCGAGATCGAAGTCTGGCCCCTGCATGCGTCTCTTCCTGGCCTTCACTTGTACTCGATCTCGATGAACGACATCGGCTCGCTGCCGGCATTGACGACATTGTGTGCCACACCGGCCTCGCGGCGGTATGCAGCACCCTTGGCGATATCGACCCGCCGGCTGCCGCCTTCCTCCTCGAGCAGGAACTGGCAATCCGTCATCGGCACGACGACATAGCCGAGACCGTGGACATGGTGCCCGGTGTCGGCGCCGGGCTCGAAATCCCAGCGGGTGACCCTGACGACGGCGTCATCGACGAGCACGCTCGGAACGGCAGGGGGGCGGGCGCGAAACTGGCTCATGAGGTTCTCCATTTGCCGGGACAATAGGAGGTGCTTTCAGGGAAGGGAAGGGCGTATGCGCTTGCCGCGTTTGAGGAGCCGGAGCGCCTTTTGCACAAGGCATCAACAAATCCGCCGAAATTTCAACTTGGTGCCAACTTAGTGATTGTGACGGGCGGCGAGCTTTGGTAATCAGGCGCTCGATTTGGCGGACATCTTTTCCGTCAGCTCTGTTGGGGCGTCGCCAAGCGGTAAGGCACCGGTTTTTGGTACCGGCATTCCCAGGTTCGAATCCTGGCGCCCCAGCCAAGTTTCCCTTTTCAAGCCAGAATCACGGTTTCTCAGCACTTCCGAGTTAGCTGGGAATCGAATTCGGGGCATTGTCGTACAGGACTGTCTTACACGACTGTCGTACACAGCTGTCTTACAGGAAGGCGAACCACGTCCTGCTCACCCTCTTAGGAAAGGGTTTAGCATGGCAACGATTCAACACGTCTACAAGCGCGGTTCGGTCTACTGGTGGCGGCGACGTTTACCACTTGGAACAGGTGTTCATGCTTGGGTGAGGCTCGAAATCAGCCTGCACACCAAGGAACTGGAACGGGCGCGGGTCGTCGCCCCGGAGGTGACACTTGCCAGCCATCGTCTCCTGCCCAGCCTGAGACACAAGATGATATCGCCGGAAGACGCAAAGAAAATCCTCATTCAGGCCGCCAAGCAGCACAGCTTCCATCTGGATGCGATGATGGCGGCCGGTTCGGGGGCACGCGTCGACGCCGCAAGCAAGCGGTCAACGGAAATTCGGACCGGCTGGGCGTTTCGCCTTTTCGCCGCCCAGGGGATCAATGCAAGGGTTGGTCCCGACGAAGAGCGCGAAATACGCGCTGCCGGCCTTGATGACGAGATGATCCAGGGCATTCGTGAGACAATGGCGTTCCTCGGCAACAATGGCTTTGGTCAAATTGGTCGCCGCCAACTGGAGACCATCCTCAAGGACCACAACATCGCGCCGGCGGAGGCGCACATCCTCCAGGCAGAGCAACTCTGCTTGCGCGGTATGTCGGCAGCGTTGCTCAATACCGAACGGCGATGGTCCGGCGTCCGACCTGACGATATCGCCCTCCTGAACGCGGCGCTCGCCGGAGAGGCCGTCACGTCACCTGCATCCCATACTACGCCGCCTCAGGCCATTTCGCAGCAAACGTCGCCAGTGCCATTTGCGAACCGAACAGCACCATCGTTTTCACAACCGGGGACGCCGCCTGAGAAAGTGCCTGCGCCGGTTCGTGCGACCGCGGTTGCGGTTCCTCCGGTGGAAACGGAGGACGAATTCGATCTCGACGACGAGGATGAAGCGGAACTGGAACTGCAGGATTCGGACAAGGGACTTGTCGAAATCGTTCAACTGGCAGCGGAGGAACGGGTCGCGACCAAAGAATGGCGACACAACATGGTCAAGCAGCACGTGAGTATTGCCAAGTTGTTTGTCCGATTCGTCGGACACGACCAGCCGGCACGCTTGAGGCAGCGCAACATTTCGGAATTCCGAAGCATGTTGTTCAAGCTTCCGAAAAATCACGGAAAGTCGCCGAACGACCATGTCATTCCCCTGAGCGGGCTACTGGCTCGTGCCACGACGTTGCCGCCCGAGGAGGTTGGCTTGTCGCCCGCGACGATAAATCGCTACATGACTCAGATGGGCAACATCGTGGACATCTGCAAACACGCCGGATTTCCATTCGGTAATTTCGAGGGTGTTTCTGGCCTGAGAACCAAAAGGAAGGGTGACGTCAGAAACGAGCGTGGACGCTTCTCAACCGGGGAACTCCAGACCATCTTTTCGCTTCCCGTGTGGGAAGGTTCGACCAGCTTCGATGAGCGCTTCGCTGGTGGACAAGAAATCTTCCATGACGCCGCCTATTGGGTTCCGTTGCTGGCGATCTATATCGGAGCCCGCCGTGAAGAGATGTGTGGCTTGCTCCTCGATGAGGTCGAGACCCATTTTGAGCTTCCGTGCATCCGCATTGAGGAAAACTCCGTCCGCAAGCTGAAAAACGCTCAATCGAAGCGGCGCGTGCCTATCCATCCAGAGCTGCTTCGCCTCGGATTCCTTGAATATGTTGATGAGCTTCGCAACCTCGGTCACGTCCTGTTGTTCCCCGAACTGAAGGCTGCATCCCCGACGACGCCGATGGGTGACGTGTTTGATGACAGCTGGCAAAAAATACGATCGACGGCGCTGCCCAAGGCCAAGGATGATGGGAAGGTTCTGCATTCGCTGCGCCATTGGTGCAACAATGAAATGAAGCAGGCCGGCATTCGGGAGGAGTACCGAAAGGACATCCTGGGGCACACCAACGAGGGTGTGAATGAGGGACGTTACACCGATCCCGCGCGGCTGCGTGTCATGGCCGATGCGCTGTCAACATTGCCTCTGCCGACCGCGCATCTGAAGGCTCATCCGATCCGACCGATCGAGTCAGTCCGTACGCATTCTTCCCGACCGGCACGAACCAAGAAATCTGCGGCGTGAGAGAATTAGAATCAATCAAAAATTGAATTAGTAATCGCGTAATTAAAATGCAAACTAAAAAATTTTGCCGCGTTGAATTCATTGAAGAATCCAGCGCGGCAAATGGCGGAAATCTCTTATATATAGAGAAAAACCGTTAAATTACATGGTGTTGACAATCTCGGTTGTAACACGTTTTCGAAATTCGTGTCACCATTATCTCACGGTCTTTGATGAAGACCGGATGAAAATGGAGACAGAAAACGAATGGCGAAATACACTCATAAGAAGAGGCAGTCGATTGCCGAGACCAAGCAGGGGCGGACCCTGAGCCGCGCCCAGCAGGACGAGCTGAAGCGGCTGGGGGATGCCTTCCGCTCGCTCGGACGCCGGACAACGGCGCAGGCCTACGAGGTCGGAGACTACCTCTCTCGCGCGAAATCCATCCTCCCGGAAAAGGAGCTCGGTGCGTGGATCAAGGAGGTCTGCAAGTTCACGCCGAAGACTGGCCGCAACTACATCGCTGTCCATACCAACCTGATGGACTATAAGGAACGCCTCGAGGCCGCCGCGGTTGCTCCGACCATTCTGTTCGTGCTGGCCTATGCCGAGCAGCAGTACGTCGAACCGGTCGTCGCGGCAATCGAGGCCGGCGAACAACTGACAGTCGCCCAGGTCAAGGCGATGGTCGGGGTGGCCTCGAAGAAGAGGGTCGCTTCCTCCGACGAGGCACTGAATGTCGGCGGCATTGCCGGGCTGCGAAAGGCGGCCGAGCTCAAGACATCGCAGGATATGGCCCAGTTCCACGGTCTGATGGCTGCCGTCCTCAAGCGAGTGGAGGTAGCAATGGAACCGCTCGCCAAGGGGAGGGCTGTGAAGAAGGGCCAGCTCCAGGACGCGATCATCTATGATTGCCGGCATGCGCATGACCTGCTCAACAGCATCGCAGCGCCCATGAAAGCCGAGATGGTCCAGAGCATGAATTGGCGGCCGGCACGCCTGCCCGAGGGCAGCGCATGGCGAAAGGTGCAGGTGTTGCTGCACCGGATGGGCGGAGCGGACGATTGGCCGGATCGGACGGGATTCGTCGACTGGCTTCGGGATGAGGTCGTTCCGCTCATGCGCTTCGTGGTGCACGGAGAGCCGCTGGTTTCGGCAGATGAGGACTTGGCGACGGCTGAAGGGGACGCGGTCGAATTCGAGGACCGGGCGCAGAAGGAGCGGGAAGTAACGCTCGCTCGCATCAGCAGCGTGCTCAATGGAGCGACGACAACGTCATCGCGACCACGCGACCCTCGCGAGAGCCGGCGTGCGGAATCGGTCGCCGCGGCCTGAACGCTCCCGCGAAGGTGACGACCATGGCCCCGCTCCGGCGGGGCTTTTGCGTTTCGGGGGCGGTATCCGCGTGCTCCGTTAACCATGCCGGAGCTCCCGTGTTCCGGATGCGTTCTTACCGGCTTGCCGGACATCGAACTCCGGGCTATGTCGACAAGGTAAGCAGAAATTGAACGTCTGCAGATACTTAGCGACCCCCGCCGGTGCTGGAACACCGAACGAGGGCCTGACCCGCAACCTTCTAGTGAAAGGCCTTGGGCTATGTCGACCTTTACATGCTTCGCTTCCCACGGGAAAGCTCTTCCACTTCCTGCTCCTGTTGATGAGTTCGTACAGCCTCGGCCCCGATCATGCACATCGGCGCGCGTCTTCGGGCCGATGTTCGCCTGATCTCATCAAGGCGATTGCCTGAACTAGGGGCAAGGCTTCTGTCGAAGCCAGCCGACGCCCGGATGCGGAAATCATTTCCGCCTCGGACGCCGTGCGCCTGGAGTTTGGCCGATCGTTGCCGTCAGCAGGAGCAATACCATGACAACCATTCAGTCCGGCGTGTCTGTCGCGCCAACCTATTCGCAATTCGTCGATCTCGACGCCCTCGAGCCGAGCTTCGCCATCCTGATCGACGAACTGGCGTCGCAACCCTTCTCCGCCGAAGCCCTATCCAAGGCGCTCGCAGGCGGCGTCTCCGAAGCAGCCGCAATCCTGCGTGCCATTCCCATCCAGGAAGGACGGCTGCTTGAGCGCGGCATCGCCATGATCGCCGAGCTAAATCCCGATCTGGCGGTTCTGACACAGAACGTGCGGCTGCCGGTGACGAAAGCGGCGCTCGAACTGGTTGAGAAGAACGACCCCAAACACTATCGATCGCTGACGCTCGACGCCGAAACCGGAGGGCGCAAAAGCTATACGCCTGACCTGATCACCGTGAACCGGCGTACGAAGCTCGCGCATGTCGTTGACGTCAAGCGCAGCCTCGGTTCTTACGAGGTTGCGCGCATCAACGAGTTGAAAAGCCGCATGCTGGCGGCGGCGCTGATCGCTCCCGACCTTCTCTACAGGGAGCATCACCGTCTGGTGGCCGACGAGGTGCGTGTCGTCATCCTCAATGCCGAAAACCAGCGCTCCGACATTCCAGGAGGCGTCTGGCCGCTCGGCCATCTCGATCATCTTGTCGAGGTTACCGGCGCCGGCAAAGCCATCGGGCTGTTGCGGGAACGTTTCCACGCCCGGATCAACGAGAACTGGACGCAGGCACGCCATACCCTTGCTGGTTTGAAGGCGGCACGCGTTCCGGCCCATCCTTCGGGAGAGGGCGCGAGCCCGAACCAGGGCGGCGCGCCCGATATGGGCGCTGGTTTGATCGAAGAGAACGGGCAGCCACCAGCCCGAGGTCATATTCGGGTTGGCTTCGCCCGAATGCCGCGCGCCGGCGCCGGGTGACAAGGCCGCCGTTCTTCCTTTCCGCTATCCGTTTCATTCGATCGCGCCAAACCAGCACGTTCGACGACAGGAGACCCGTGGCATGCCCCACGACGACACCACCACCATCATCCCCTTTCCCCGTAAAACTGTGGATCAGCCTCTGCTGACTGATCGACAGAGAAGGTTGGCTAAGCTGCAAGCCACCGCAAACCGCAGCTCGCCATCGATGTCGCAGGCCATTCCTCAAGCGATGGCGATGTGTGCACCGGCAGCTGACCGGTTGCCCGATCCCGCGATCGTCGCCCAGGTCGTGATCGGCTTTGCCAAGCGCAAGGGCATTGCCATGGCCAGCGTCCCGAAAATCTTCCGAGAGCAGCTCCTCACATTATGCGCGAGCGGCGATCCGACAGCGCTGATGCTGCGCGACTGGCTTGAGGGCAATCGCAATCTTCAGCATGGCGCGTCGCAACTGAGGTCGGACCAGATTGCCGAAAACGAGGAGGGTCTTTGATGGAGAGTCTCACGGATCGCATCACCCGATATCTGCTGGCTCGTATCCGTCGGCTTGCCATCCTCGATCTCTATGAGAGTGCGGCGGTGGCCGGATTGCTGGAGGCGGACTTCCTTGTTCCCGGCGACGAGAAGTGCGGCACTGTCTGGCGAGTCCCCGAGCAATCGCTGCATCTTCTTCAGACTGATCCGAGAAAGGCGCGCGACGAGGTCGTACGACGTCTTGGAAAGGTACCGCGCAAGACGACGGAGCTTGACGTGCTTAACCTGGACTTCAACGGCGGGCCGACCGATGCAAATGCCCGCACGGCCCCGAGGGAGCGGACCGATCATGAAAACCTCGCCGCTGCACGTCGCCGGTTGAAAACCGGCGCGGACCCCAGTCCGGCCAAAACGCTGCTACCACTGCCTCGCGACTTTCTGGCGCTATTGCGTGAACAATTGCCTGCTCCGGGTGTTGCGCATGTCTCTGTCGCACTGCTACTCGCACGCGCTATCGGTTTAAGCGTACCCGACACGTCTGCGCTCTCTTCTGTGATCCGTAATCGCGGAGCGTTCGTGTTGATCAAGGCGCCGGTTGGTCGCTTTGAACGTCGGTTCGGTCTGATGCTGGAAGATGGTCTCATCCTTCCGTATTGGACAAAACTCGAAGATGTCCATCGCAGCAGCCCGCTCTCGGACGGCTACGGGGAGCGTCGCCGCGGCAAGGCTCGAAAAACGATCAAGACGCTCGCCGGCAGTGATGTGCCAAAGGCGGTCGAACGCTCGTTGAGCCGTTTTCTCGCAGACGTGCTGCTTGAGCGCACCGTTCCGGTGATCGTTGCCGACGAGACGAAGGGCAGGCTTCCTCCATTTGTCTCGATGACGCCCGATCTCGTGCTTGAATGCGATGGCCTCGATCATGAACTGCTCGCGGAGCTTCTGCATGTTTGCTGCGGTATAGCGCCAAAACAATCGCTGCGACTGATGGAAGACATGAAGCTCGATCTTCAGGGAATTTCCATCGACATGTTGGCGCTGACTGTTCGTCCTGGGCGCGGTCTCGAACACATCCTGGCGATCCTTGAAGTGCTTGGCGAACGGGCGCGCTCCGCCGGCAAGTCGGACGATGAGGATGACGATGGCCGCGGCACCGGGCGCTTTAGTGATCGGTCGGGGCGACCGAAAGTCAAGAGCCGATTCTTGATCAAGGACGATGATGACTCACCAAAATCCGTGGACGGGATTGATGTCGTTCAACCGGAGAAACCCGCGGAGGCCACTGATAAGGAGGGCAGCGGCAGCGCATCCGTTGAGCCGTCCAATCCGGAACACAGCTGGTTGCACCAGCTACGGATCGAGGCCCTTGCCGGTTACGGGGAGGCGCATGATTGGGCGCTCGACCTGAAGGCAGACCTTCAGCTATGGCGTGACGGCGGACTGGCCTGGGGCGAGATGAGTACCAAGCTTCTCCTGTCCGGGCCACCGGGCACGGGCAAGACCACCTATGCCCGGGCGCTTTGCAATACGCTGCAAATTCCTCTGCTGGTGACGTCCGTCGCGTCCTGGCTCGAACCCGGCTATCTCGGCGACGTGCTCAAGCGCATGGCCAAGGCTTTTGAGCTGGCTCGGGAAAACGCTCCCGTGATCCTGTTCATCGACGAGATCGATAATATCGGTAGTCGCAGCGGAGGGAGGCGAGAGCAGCATGACGACTACTGGCGCTCGCTGATCAACCGTCTGCTCGAGCTTCTCGACGGCACCTCGAAAACCGATGGTGTCGTCGTCGTTGCAGCGACGAACTTGCCGGACAGGATTGATCCGGCGCTGTTGCGGTCGGGTCGCCTGGAAAAGCACGTCGCCATTCCCCTTCCGGATATCGCGGCGTTGACCGGCATCCTCGCTCATCATCTTGGAAACGACCTTTCGGGTGTTGTGGCTTCTGCTCCGCCGGAGAAGTTCAAGACGATCGAAGCGGAGCGAGACCATCAGGCTGTTGGGAGTGACGTGGACGGGATCGACCATTTCAATCGAGGAGTATCGAACCATGTCTGACATCGTCGAAACGATCACACCTGAGCAGAATCCCGCTCTTCGACGACTGGCCTTACTTGCAACCGGAAGCACCGGAGCCGATATCGAGCGCTTGGTTCGTGAGGTTCGACGCAAGACGCGGAGGCAGCGCAGGTCGCTGACCTGGGACGACCTCGAGCAAGCCTTGCTCGCTGATCACATGAAGCTGTCTGATGATATGCGCTGGCGGACCGCCATCCATGAAGCTGGACATGCGATCGCCTTCTGTGACCTGGAGGTCGCCGAGGTCATCACTGTCAGTATTGGGGTTGGAGGGATGGGGCAGGTGATCAGCCGACAGCATCACCATCTCCAGCAGACGCAGAATTGGCTGATGCGCAGCATCGCTTGCATGTTGGCCGGACGGACAGCCGAGTTGTTGATCTTTGGCGACGCCGTGGCCGGCGCCGGCGGATACGATAACAGTGATCTGGCCCGGGCAACCGAGCACGCGGTCGCCGCCGAAACCCGGCTTGGCTTCTCCAGCCATCAGCCGCTGCTCTATCGGTCCGCAGCTGGAAGCATCAACGAGCTTAGTCTCGACAGACAGCTTGCGGAGCGGGTCAACGACCGCCTGATGGGAGCTGAGGCCATGGCACGCAAGCTGCTGGGCAAACGGTGTGACGATTTGAATGGCATTGCCGAACGACTGAAGGATGCCGGTGTCATGACCGGCGAAGAGGTAAGGGCGCTGCTTGGGGCTTCCGACGGTTCCCTGACCTGACCAAAAACCTGCGGGGTGGC
>NZ_JAEPRP010000070.1:17275-34198 GCF_016652895.1 Ensifer sp. SSB1 | reverse complement strand
AATTAAGCCCCTCAACCCGGCCGGCTCCGGCGCGTGTCTGCGCTCGGTACCCGGCGCCTCACTGTTTCATGCCCCCGGAGGAATGAATGTCGTTCCTGAGAAGCGTGCGTCCGAGCAATCTGATCATTCTGACCGCGCTGCCCTTCATCATCTATCTGTTCATTTCCTCCGGCGACTATCAGCGCTCGTTGAGGGCGATCCTCGGTGTCGAAAACGGCTCGTCAGCCTTCGTGCCGGGCTTTCTGGCGCTGGCGATCGCGTTCACCTCGGGTATCGCCGTGCTCGTGCTGTCGCGCGCGAAGGCGCCGCGTCCGCGCCTGGCAAATGTGGCGGCGCTGCTCAATCTCGCTGCGGCCGCAGTTCTCGTCATCGGCCACAATATCCATCCCTTCATCGCATCCGTCGTCGCCAATGGCGTCGATCCGTTCAAGTCTACGCTGATCGTCAAGGGCATGACCCCGCGGCAGCTGACCGAAGCTGCGGACCTGATGGTGCAGGGCGTCGAGGCGTGGCTATTTCCTGCCTACTTCGCCGTTACCCTGGCTGGCCTCGGTCTCCACTTCCTGAGCAGCCGTGCCGATGCCACTTCCGATGGAAAGGCACGGCGCGTCGCCCGCTGGATCATCGGTCTGGTCAACGGCGCCGGTCTCGTCTTCGTTTTCTTCTTCGCCCACATCGCCTTTGCGGCCGGTGTGGCGACCACCATCCGTGCGGCGATCGCCGCCTATCTTCTGGCAGCGCTCATGGGGCTTGTCTGGGTAGGGCTGTTGCAACTGCATTCGACGGTGAGGACCAGCCTTTATTTCTCGATTGCCACGCTGGTGCTGGCCGTTTCTGCCGGCTGGTTCCTCATGCAGCCGCGCGACACTTACGTGCTGGCCGGTACGCTGGACGGCAAGGTCGGCATCGTCACCAACACGCCGGCGGGCCTGATCAGCGCCGTGCGCTTCGGCCAGTATGACGGCGCGCCGCAGACGGAAACGCCGGTGCGCACCTTTGTCGGCCCGGCCGAGGCGCTCGCCTCGATAGCCAAGAGCGAGGGCGTTTCGGGGGCGCTGCTGCCAGCTGCCTCCGCGCCGGCTGATATGCCCGTCCTCTGGAAGACCGAGGCACTGAACGACCGCGATCGTGCCGCCGGCGTCACCGTCGCCGTCCTTGCGATCATCCTTGGCCTACTCACTTTCGGCGGCTACCTGCATCAGCGCCATCCGCTGGCGATCGGATCGGAGTTCATCGTCGACACGATCCGCGGCATTCCGATGCTGGTGATCGTGCTCTATGTCGGCCTGCCCTTGAGCGGGGCGCTGAAGGACGCGACGCAAGGGGTTCTCGATCCGCCGAACCTCATGCGCGGCATCGTCGCCATGGCGCTTGCTTATTCGGCCTATCTTGCCGAAATCTTCCGCTCGGGCATCAACGCCATCCCCGTCGGCCAGGTCGAAGCGGCGCGCAGTATCGGCCTCAACCGCTGGCAGACGGCGCGCCTCGTCGTGCTGCCGCAGGCTTTCCGCATCATCATTCCGCCGCTCGGCAACGAACTGATCGCGATCCTCAAGGACACGTCGCTACTGTCGATCCTGTCGATCCGCGACATCACCCAGCGCATGCGCGAGTTCCAGTCGGCAAGCTTTCTGCCGTTTGCACCCTATAACTCGGCGGCGATCTTCTACATCTTCCTGACGCTGGCCGCGGCCAGCCTCGTCAACATGATCGAGCGGAAATATGACATCAAGCACCGCTAGACCCCGCACGGTGCTGATCACTGGCACCTCCCGCGGGCTCGGCGCGGAACTCGCGCGGCTCTACACCGAGGACGGCTGGCGTGTGATCGCCTGCCAGCGGCTCGCGACCGATGATACGGCGGATCGGCTGGCGCTGGACGTTGCCGATGCAGCATCAATCGACGCTCTGGGGCGATCACTCCAGGGCGTCGCGATCGATCTCTTGATCAACAATGCGGCTGTGCGCGGCGATATCGGGGGCCTTGCGACGCTGGAGCCGGATGATTTTCTCGATGTGATGCGGGTCAATGCGCTGGCGCCGCTGCTGGTGACGCGGGCGCTCCTTTGGAACCTGCGCGCCGGCGAACATAGCGTCGTCGCCAATATCAGCAGCCGCGCCGGGTCGCTCGCCGAAGGCACGCTCGACGATGACGACGGCGACTATGCCTATCGCTGTTCCAAGGCGGCACTGAACATGGCGACGGTCAAGCTCGCGCAGGATCTGAGGGCCGACGGGATCTCCGTCGTCTCGCTGCATCCCGGCTGGGTGCAGACGGACATGGGCGGCAGCGAGGCCGTCGTTTCGGTGGAAGCGAGCGCGGCCGGGCTGAAGGCGATCATCGACAGCACAGGTTTGGCCGACAGCGGCAGTTTCCGCGCCTATGACAGGCGGCGGGTTTCGTGGTGACAGGACAGGCAGACAAAATGGCAGAGTGTGATTTGAGAACCGAGCAGGAGCTGGCGACGATCCGTGCCTGGCTCAAGGAGACCTACGGCATCGATGCGAGCCTCTCGCCGCTGCCGGGCGAGCACGATCTCAACTATCGCGTCACTGCCACCGATGGTGGCGAGTTCCTGCTGAAGCTGCATGCGGTCGGTGATGCGGATGAACTCGACATGCAGGTGGCCGTGCTTGAACACCTCGCCGCCAAATCGACGGATCTGTCGATTTCCCGCGCGCTTCGCACTCGCTCCGGAGGGGTCACAAGCGGGATCGAGCTCCGCGGCCGGCGCACGGCGCGGCTTCTTTCCTGGCTGCAGGGCGATATCTGGGCCAAGGCGGCGGTGCGCAATGTCGCCAGCGCCGAGAGCCTCGGTCGCCTGCTGGCCGGGCTCGACCGCAGCCTCGAAGGGTTCGTCCATGCCGGCGCCAAGCGGCTTTATGCCTGGGACATCGGACGCGCCGACATGCACCGCAAGCATGTGGAATTGATCGACGGCGCGGACAAGCGCGCGGCAGTCGATGCGATTCTGGAGCATTTCGCCACAACGGTTTTGCCGCGCCTTGCGACCTGCCCGATGCAGGTCATTCACAACGACGCCAACGACTATAACGTGCTGCTCGACGAGGACGGAACGGTCAGCGGCCTGCTCGATTTCGGCGACATGGTCGAGACCTGGCGGGTCATCGAGGTTGCCGTTGCATCGGCCTACGCGCTGATTGGCGCTGTTGATCCGGTCGGCACGATCGCTGCCCTTGCCGGAGCCTACCATCAGGTCAATCCGCTAAGCGAAACGGAAATCGAGCTGGTCTTTGATCTCGTCAAGACCCGTTACGCCGTCAGCATGTGCATGGCGGCAAAGCAGATCCGCGACAATCCCGAGAATACCTATCTGCTCGTCAGCCAGGAGGACGTCTGGCGCGAGTTGAACCGCCTGCAAGGCGAAAATCGCGTGATCGCCATCGCGCGCATCCGTGATGCCTGCGGCCTTGCGCCTATCCCGCAGGCCTCCGCCGTCGTGCGCTTGATCGAGAAAAATGAGCACGAATTCGCACAGATCATTCGGCCCTCGATCAGCAAGCCGAAGGTGACGGTGTTCGATTTCTCCGCCTCCGGACCGGAGGTGGCGCAATGGGCAAACCTCGACGCGGCGGAAGCCGAAGCCCGTATCATGGCCCAGATCGGCAGCGAAGAGGCCGCCTTCGGCATCGGTCTTTATGGCGAGGGTCGCGGGATCTATCAGGGTGACGCTTACGAGACGTCGGTGGAAGGCGCACGGCGCTCGGTCCATCTGGGTGTCGATATCTTTGCACCGGCAGGTGAGCCGGTCTCAGCGCCCTTTGCCGGCAAGGTTGCTTTCATCCACGACGATGCCGTCGCCTATGGTTTCGGTCCGACCGTCCTTCTCGAGCACGAGATCGAAAACGGCGTTCGCTTCTGGACGCTCTACGGACACCTGTCGCGCGACAGCGTTGCCAAGCTCTCCGAAGGGCAGGCGATCGCCAAGGGCGAAGTCTTCGCGGCCTTCGGTGCTGCGGAGGAAAACGGCAACTGGGCGCCGCATCTGCATTTCCAGGTCGTGACCGACCATCTCGGCCTTGGCGGCCGCATGCATGGCGTCGGTGTCGGCGACCAGTGGCAGGTCTGGCGCGAAGTGAGCCCGGACCCGAGCGTGGTCCTTGGCCTTTCGGTCCCGGTCTCGGTGATCGTCCCGCGCGACAAGGCCTTTCTCGTGCGTGAGCGCCATCGTCGTATCGGCCGCTCGCTGAGCATAGCCTATAGCGCTGCACCGCTGAAGATCGTTGGCGGCGAGGGTGCGCATCTGATCGACGAGGAAGGCACGCGCTGGCTCGACATGGTCAACAATGTCTGCCACGTCGGTCATTGTCACCCGCGCGTCGTTAAGGCTGCGCAGACGCAGATGCAGCGGCTGAACACCAACTCGCGCTACCTGCACGACACGCTGGTCGAATATTCCAGCAGGCTCGCGGCGCAGTTTCCGGACCCGCTCAACGTCTGCTTCTTCGTCAATTCCGGCAGCGAGGCGAACGACCTCGCGATCCGCCTGGCGCGCGCCTATACCGGCAACCGCGATATCATCACCGTCGACCACGCCTATCACGGGCACCTGTCGAGCCTGATCGACGTCAGCCCCTACAAGTTCGCCGGCAAGGGCGGGGAGGGGCAGGCGTCGCATGTGAAGGTCGCCGAAATGCCGGACCTCTATCGCGGGCGCTATCGCTACGGCGATGCGGATGCCGGCCGCAAATATGCCGAGGACGTGCGCAATCAGGTTGCTGCTCTTGCTGCCGATGGTCGCCGCCCGGCGCTGTTCTTCAGCGAAGGCATTCTCGGGACCGGTGGGCAATTGTCGCTTCCGGAGGGGTATCTGCGCGAAGCCTATGCGCATGTTCGCGCCGCCGGAGGCCTTTGCCTTGCCGACGAGGTACAGGTCGGCTTCGGCCGTGTGGGTAGCCACATGTGGGCGCACGAGTTGCAGGGTGTCGTGCCTGACATCGTCACCATGGGCAAGCCGATCGGCAACGGCCATCCCATGGCGGCCGTCGTGACGACCGAAGCGATCGCTGCATCCTTTGCCAACGGCATGGAGTATTTCAACACCTTCGGCGGCAATCCGGTCTCGGCCGAAATCGGTCTGGCGGTGCTCGACGTCATCCGAGACGAGCGGCTGGTGCATCATTGCCGCGTCATTGGTGACCGGTTGATGGATGGTGCGCGGGTGCTTGCCGGCAAACATGCGATCATCGGCGACGTCAGAGGCCACGGTCTGTTCAACGGCATCGAGCTGGTGCGCAACCGCGAGACGCAAGAGCCGGCAGCGCGCGAACTCGATTTCGTCATCGGCGAAATGAAGCGCAAGCACCACATTCTCTTAAGCAGCGAGGGGCCGCACCACAACGTGCTGAAGGTGAAGCCGCCGGCGCCCTTCAGCGCCGAGGACTGCGACCGTTTCCTCGATGCGCTGGACGATACACTTCAACGTCTAAGCGTCTGAGGCAAAAGACCAAAAACGGCCGCCCCCGGGCGGCCGTTTTGTCATTGCGCGCTGCTCTCACCAGCAAAATCGGTTCGATGCGATTTTCCGCTTTACAACGAAGTTAAACGTTTTTATCGTGCATATAAACGTTTAACTTGGTGCTGCTTTTGGGCCGATGGCCACAGCAGCGCTCCGCCGGCAGGGAGGGCCCGTTGGCAGCGATCCGCATCGACAATTTGCGCAAAGGCTTTGGTTCGCTCGAAGTCTTGAAGGGTATCAACCTCGATATCGCCGATGGCGAGTTCGTCTGCTTCCTCGGCCCGTCCGGCTGCGGCAAGAGCACGCTGCTGCGCTCGATCGCCGGTCTCGAGGATCTCGATGGTGGCTCGATCCACCTCGGCGACCGCGATATCACCGACGTCGCCTCGGCCAAGCGCGACATTGCCATGGTCTTCCAGAACTACGCGCTCTATCCGCACATGAATGTGCGCAAGAACCTGTCCTTCGGCCTGGCGCTGAACGGCATGAAGCGCGACGAGATCGATCGCCGCGTCGAGAGCGCCGCCGACATCCTGCGCATCAAGGAACTGCTCGCCCGCAAGCCGCGCCAGCTTTCCGGCGGCCAGCGTCAGCGCGTGGCGATCGGCCGCGCGATCGTGCGTGAACCGAAACTCTTTCTGCTCGACGAGCCGCTGTCGAACCTCGATGCCGGGCTTCGTGTCACCATGCGCGTCGAACTGGCGGCACTGCATGAGCGTCTCGGCGTGACGATGATCTACGTCACCCACGACCAGGTGGAAGCGATGACGCTTTCCGATCGTGTCGTCGTGCTCGACAAGGGCAAGGTCAGCCAGTTCGGCACGCCGCTCGAACTCTTCTACCAGCCGGCCAACCTGTTCGTCGCCGGCTTCATCGGTTCGCCGCGCATGAACTTCGTGACGACCGAAGTGACATCGCAGGTCGATACTTCGGTGACGCTTGCCGGCGGCGGTCTCGCCCATCCGCTGACGCTCGAAATGCTCTCGGCCGCACCGGTCGCCAAGCCCAAGTCGGTGACGCTCGGCATTCGTCCGGACAAGATCGAGCTGGTTTCGGCCGAGGAAGGTCACCTCGTCGGCGATGTGCGCCTGGTCGAGCGGCTCGGCACCGAAAGCCACGTCCATATCAGCCTTGAAAACGGCGGCGGCATGACCGCGGTCGTGCGTGGCACGCATCCGGTTTCCGCCCGCGAGCGCGTGCATCTGCGTCTGCCGGCCGAGCATTGCCATCTGTTCGATGGCGAGGGGCAGGCGGTCGCGCGCAGGCTCGATGTCGAGACGCAGGCGCTCATCAATCAGGAAAAGGCAAAGCGGGTCGCGTAACCCGTATGAGGAGGAGAAGCATGCTTAACAGGAAGTCGATCATCGGCTCGCTGATGGTTCTGGCGATGGCCGGAACCGCAACGGCCCGCGCGGAAGAAGTGCTGCGTTTTGCGACCTGGGACACGGATGAAAGCCTGGCGATCCAGCAGGAATTCGCCAAGAAGTTCGAGGAAAAGCACCCGGGCGTGAAGGTTCAGGTCGAGCCCTATGCAGACGGCTACGATCAGAAGCTGATCGCCGCCTTCGGCGCCGGCAACCCGCCTGACGTCATGTATATGTGGAACTTCCCGCAGTACTACACGTCGCTGAAGCCGCTCGACGATCTGATCGCCAAGGACGCGGCCGAGATCAAACCGGACGATTTCCCGAAGGGCCTGATGAACACGGTTCGTGTCGAGGGCAAGACCTACGGCATGCCGTCGGGCTTCACCACGCAGGTTGTGTTCTACAACAAGGACATGTTCGCCAAGGCCGGTGTCGAGGAGCCGAAGGACGGCTGGACCTGGGACGACCTGCGCGCCAAGGCCGCCAAGTTCCGCGACGAGCCGAACAAGGTCTATGGCTTTGCCGTCGACGCCAAGCCGGATCCTTACGACTTCGAGCAGTTCCTCTGGTCGAACGGCACCAAGTACATCTCCGACGACGGCAAGCAGATCGACGGCTACATGAACAGCGATGCGGCTGCGCAGGTGCTCGACATGTTCGGCGACATGGCCAAGAAGCAGGAAGCGATCACGCTGAACCTCGGCGATGACACGTCGGGCAGCACGCTCTTCAAGGGCGGCAAGATCGCCATGTTCCAGAGCGCCATGTGGTCGAAGTCCGGCATCGATGCATCTGGCATCAAGTATGGCGTGGCGCCGCTGCCGAAGTTCGGCGACAAGACCGCGCATTCGGCGCTCGGCGTCTCGGCGATCTCGATCGCCAAGGATGCGGCCCATCCGGACCTCGCCTGGGAATTCGTCAAGTTCTTCTCGTCGCCGGAAGCGGTCGCCATGCGCGTCAACGACCTGCCGGTTCGCACCAGCGTCGCGGAAGAAAAGGGCATGACCAAGGACCCGATCTACAAGCCCTTCTTCGACATCCTCGCGACCTCCAACACCGAGACCCATGCGTTCCTGAAGAACGCCAACTGGGGCAAGGTCCAGGACAATCTCGCCCGCGCCATCGAGGCGACGATGATCGACCAGGGCAATGCCAAGCAGCATCTCGACGAGGCGGTTGCCCGCTCGAAGCGGCTGATCAAGTAAGAAAAGGGAGCCCGGGGAGATGGACATGACCTATGCAACAGCCGCAGTGCCGGCCGTGGCCAAGCGCAAGCGCTCGGCCTTCGCGCGCCACATCGCGGCCTATTTGTTCATCTCCCCGTGGATCCTCGGGTTCCTGTTCTTTACGCTCGGCCCGCTCGTCTTCTCGCTGACGATGAGCTTCTACGACTGGCCCGTCGTCGGCGAACGCACGTTTGTCGGCCTCGAGAACTACCGCTCGATGCTCTTCGAGGACCCGCAGTTCTGGGAGAGCCTCTGGATCACGGTGAAGTTTGCGGCAATCTACGTGCCGTTCAACATCGTCATGTCGTTCCTGCTGGCGCTGATGCTGCATCACATCACCTTTGCCAGCGGCTTCTTCCGCACTGCCTTCTACCTGCCGAGCGTCATTTCCGGCGTCGCGCTGGTGACGATCTGGAGCTGGATCTACAGCCGGGAATATGGCCTGCTGAATTTCATGCTGTCCTTCGTCGGCATCGAGGGGCCGAACTGGCTCGGCGACCCGAACCTGGCGATCGTCGCGATCATCATCGCCAGCCTCTGGGGCCTCGGCGGCACCATGCTCATCCTTCTGACGGGCCTGAAAGCCATCCCGAAGGAACTCTATGAGGCAGCAACCGTCTCGGGCGTTCCCGGCTGGGCGCAGATGCTGTTCATCACGCTACCGATGCTCGGCCCGATGCTGCTTTTCACCTTCATCACCTCGATCATCTCCGCCTTCCAGCAGCTGACGATCGCTCTGCTTCTGACCAAGGGCGGGCCGCTCGGCTCCACCTATTTCTTCGCCATGTATATCTACGACAACGCCTTCAAGTATTTCGACATGGGTTACGCCGCCGCCGGCTCCTGGGTGATGTTCATCATCGTGCTCCTGCTCAGCCTTGGCGTCATGCGCTGGTCCGCCGCCTGGGTCTATTACGAAGGCGAAGTCCGCCAGAACGATGGAGAGCACAATGCGTAAGACGCTGCTCTATTCCGCGCTCATCCTGCTCTCGGCGCTGTTCATCGCGCCGTTCTACTGGACCTTCATGACGGCGATCAAAAGTTCAGCCGAGCTCTACCAGTTCCCGCCGGTCTTCTGGCCGTCGGAATGGCACTGGGAGAACTTTGCCGCCGCCTGGAACAAGCAGCCCTTCGGCACCTATCTCACCAATTCGCTGATCGTGGTGGTGCTGTCGACCATTGGCCAGCTGATTTCCTCGTCGCTGGTTGCCTATGGCTTTGCCCGCTTCCGCTTCCCCGGCCGCGACCCGCTGTTCATCCTGCTGCTTGCCACCATGATGATCCCGTGGGACGTGAAGATGATCCCGCTCTACATGGAGTTCAACCTGCTCGGCTGGATCAACACGCTGAAGCCCTTGATCGTGCCGGCCTACTTCGCCGACGCTTTCTTTGTCTTCCTGCTGCGCCAGTACATCATGACGGTGCCCATGGAGATCGACGAAGCCGCACGCATGGATGGCGCCAACGCCTTCGACATCTATTGGCGCATTCACCTGCCGCTGATGATGCCGGCGCTGGTGCTGGTCGGCACCTTCCACTTCATGAACGCCTGGAACGACTATCTCGGCCCGTTGATCTTTCTCAACGACCAGTCGAAGTACACGCTGACGCTCGGGCTTTCGATGTTCAAGGGCCTGCACGAGGTGGACGTGACGTCTATCGCCGCGATCACCGTCATCCTCTGCCTGCCGCCGCTCGCCCTCTTCTTCGTCGCCCAGCGCTACATCATGGATGGCGCGGTCGGCTCGTCGGTGAAGGGATAAGGGCATGCTGTTTGATATCGACTTTGTCCCCTTCAGCCGCAGGGGCCGGTTCCTGACGCTCTCGATGATGCGTGTGCCGGGCCGCGACGGCGAGCGGGCGCTTTATCTCCGCCACGTTGCCGGCGGTGACGAGCGGCCATCGCTCGGTCGCCTCTGCCGCGTCGAATTTCTCGAAGCGGCCGGAATGACCGCGACGCCGGTGCTGGTGCTCTCCCCGGAAAGGCTCGATGCTCGCATCGGCGAGGGCGAGGTGACGTTTGTCATCGGCGAAGGGGAACGGCTGCACATTGCCGGCAAGCGGGCCGGCGTGCGCTTCCATCTCGAAGGCTCGCGTTACGACTATGTCTACCGCACGCCACAAGGCGAGGATTGCCTGGTCGCCGCGGTCGAAAACGTCAAGTTCATTCCGCGCACGATCGCTGGCGAACTGAAAGTTACCGGCGCCTGGCAGCGCGACCATTCCGAAGACGTGTCCTTCGCCTTCTCAGGCGCGGAAATATTCGAAGGCAATTTCGATTATTTCCGAACCCTGCCGCCCGCTGTTCGGCCCGGCCGGTTCGCCGAGGCGCTTTCGAACTCTGCAGCAGAATTCTCTGCCTGGCACGCACGCGTTCCCGGCGGTGTCGATGGCCAGGACGAGGCGCACCGGCTGGCGAGCTATCTGCTCTGGGCGAACGGCGTGCCCGCCGGCGGCGCATTGACGCGGCCGGCGATCTACATGTCGAAGAACCACATGATCAACATCTGGAGCTGGGACAACGCCTTTTCCGCGCTTGGCGTGGCCGCCTTCGATCCGGATCTCGCCTTCGATCAGTTCGCAGCGATCTTCGACCATCAGGACGCCTCCGGCCTGTTGCCTGACTATATCAACGACCGCGACGTGCTCTTTGCGTTCACCAAGCCGCCGGTGCATGGCTGGGCGGTGTCGCTGATCGCGGCGGCCGATCCGAGCTTCCTGACGGCAGAGCGCAAGTCCTATCTGCGCGACGCCATCGGCAAGCAGGTCGAATACTGGCTCACCTACGGCCGCAAGGATGCGACGAGCCTGCCGTCCTATTTCCACGGCAACGACAGCGGCTGGGACAACGCCACCTTCTTCGCCGAAGGCGGCCCGGTGATCTCGCCGGATCTGCCGGTTTTCCTGATCCTTGCCTGCGAGACGCTGGCGGATCTGCTGGAAGACGACACGGAACGCCAGACGATGTGGCGGCAGAAAGCTGACGCCCTGCAGGCGTTGCTGTTCGACCGTCTGTGGACCGGCGAGACCTTTGGCGCTCGGCTCGCTGCGGATCCGGAGCGGATACTGCCGGGTGAAAACCTCATCCAGTTCATGCCGCTGCTGCTGGGCGCACGTCTGACGCCCGACATGCGCGAGAAGCTTGTGGCGCGGCTCGCCGCCGGCGGCTTCATCACCGAATGGGGACCGGCAACCGAAAGCCCGAAGAGTTCCTTCTACGAGGACGACGGCTACTGGCGCGGACCCATCTGGGCGCCGACCACGCTGCTTCTCTGGGACGGCCTACGCCGGCAAGGGAAGATTGAGCTCGCGCGCGACGTCGCGGAAAAGTTCTGTTCACTGGCGAGCAAAAGCGGTATGGCCGAAAACTTCGACGCGCGCTCGGGGAGGGGCCTTCGCGATCGCGCATTCGCCTGGACATCCGCAGTCTATCTTGTGCTGGCAGCATCGCTCAGCGCTGACAACCCGTGACGAGCAGAACCGCCATGCAGAGACCGACGATCAAGACCATTGCGCAGGAGACGGGGCTTTCCATCGCCACCGTTTCCAAGGCCCTGAAGCATTCGCCTCAGGTTCGCCCGGAGACGCGCGCGATCGTGATCGAAGCGGCGGAACGCGTCGGCTATGAGCTCAACATGCATGGCGTGCAGCTGCGCACCGGCAAGACCTATCAGGTCGCCGCCATCATGACCGCGCCTGGCCCGAAGCAGAACGAATGGGAAGGCGTCGAATACGCCCAGCTCCTGAGCGGCATTTCCTGGGCGCTTGAAGACAGCCCCTATCGCGTCTCGCTCTATGCCGTCCGGAATTTCGAGGAAAGCCAGGCGGTCATCAAGCAGATCGTTTCGCTGAAGAAGGCGGATGGCATCATCATCTCCGGCACGCGTGCCGACGATCCGCGGATCCGCACCATGCAGGCGGCGGACTTCCCGTTCGTCACCTACGGCACCAGCATTCACAATGCGCCGCATGCCTATGTCGATGCCGACAATGAGCAGATGATCCGGGTGTCGATGGCGCGTTTGGTCGAGCGCGGCCACCGACGCATCGCGCTGCTCAACCCGCTCTCGGACCTGAGCTACGGCATCACGCGGCTTGAAGCCTACAAACATGCGCTTGAAGTTGCAGGCCTCCCCTATGATCCGGCGCTCGTTGCCCATGGCCGCCTGACGCCAGCCTTCGGCCGCGAGAACGTGCTGACCATGTCGGAGCTGAGCAATCCGCCGACCGCCTATATCTGCGCCAACGAAGCCTCGGCGCTCGGTGCTTTCTCGGGTTTTCACGAGCGCGGGTTGGTGCATGGGCGTGACGCGGTGATCAACGCCACTGACGATCTCAATGTCAGCCAGTATTTCGCACCGCCGATCACCACCTACTACCTGCCGATCAGCGAGCCGAGCAGTCTGCTCGGCGCCTATATCCTCAGGCGCATGGAGGGCGAGCCGCCGGAGGCGCTGCAGACGCTGCTCATGCCGAACCTGATCGAGCGCTGCGACGACCGCCTGAACCCGAACCGTTGACGAAATTCGCGCCCAATCTGGGCGCTCTTTCATGTCCTTGAATATAAACGTTTATATTCAAGGACGCACAGACAAAACCCGAGGCCGGACCCAACCGGCCGTAAGACATGACGAAGGACCGGACCCGTGCACATGCCCCTGACGAGATCGAACCGCTTCAACGCCAAAGAACAGCAGACCGATATGCTGGAACTCGGCGTCTGCTACTATCCGGAGCAGTGGCCGCGCGAAAAATGGGAAGAGGACGCCCGCCGCATGGTCGAGCTTGGCCTTGCCTGGGTGCGCATCGGCGAATTCGCCTGGGCGAAGATCGAGCCCCGGTCGGGCGAGTTCCATTGGGAATGGCTGGACGACGCCATCGAGGTGCTCGGCAAGGCCGGCCTCAAGGTGATTTTGGGAACGCCGACCGCCGCGCCGCCGAAGTGGCTGATCGATCGTTATCCGGACATCCTGCCGGTCGACGTCAAGGGCGTGGTGCGCAAGTTCGGCGCCCGCCGTCACTACTGCTTCTCCAGCCGCCGCTACCGCATCGAGGCGGCGCGCATTTCAGAAGCCATGGCCGAGCGCTATGGCAAGAACGCTTTCGTCCATGCCTGGCAGACCGATAACGAGTACGGCGACCACGACACGATCTACAGCTATTCCGACGAGGCGTTGCACGCTTTCCGCGAGTGGCTCGAGGCCCGCTATGGCACGGTCGAGGAGCTGAACCGCGCCTGGGGCACGGCGTTCTGGGCGATGAACTATCTGAGCTTCGACGAGGTCGAGCTTCCGAACAATCTCGTGGAAGAGCCGAGCCCGACCCATATCGTCGACTATGTCCGCTTCTCCTCCGACCAGGTGAAGAGCTTCAACAAGGCGCAGGTCGACATCATCCGCAAGCATTCGCCGGGCCGCCCGGTGACGCACAACTTCATGTCGCAGAACACCGACTTCGACCATTACAAGGTCGGCGAGGACATCGATATCGCGTCGTGGGACGTCTATCCGATGGGCGGTCTGCTCAACGGCCGTCTCTCGTCGGAAGACAAGGGCCGGTATCTGCGCGTCGGCGATCCGGACCAGCCGGCCTTCAACCACGATCTCTACCGCGCGGTCGGAAATGGTCGCGTCTGGGTGATGGAGCAGCAGCCGGGCCCGGTGAACTGGGCCTCGCACAACCAGTCGCCGGCCGACGGCATGGTCCGGCTCTGGACCTGGCTCGCTTACGCTCACGGCGTCGACATGGTCTCCTATTTCCGTTGGCGGCAGGTGCCGTTTGCACAGGAGCAGTTCCATGCCGGCCTGCTCCTGCCCAACAGCGAGGCGGACCAGGGCTATCTCGAAGTCGCGCAGGTGGCCGAAGAGATGAAGCGTCTGCCGAAGGGTGAGCGCCGCGAGAAGGCCAAGGTCGCGATCCTGCTCGACTATAATTCGCGCTGGGCGACGCGTGCGTTGCCGCAAGGCCGCACCTATCTGGCGTCACAGATTGCGCTCGACTGGTATTCGACCGTTGCCCGCCTTGGCGTCGATGTCGATTTCATCGGCCAGCACTCGGACCTCGTCGGCTACCAGTTGGTGCTGGCACCCGACCTCGTTATTCCCGACCGGGCCTTCGTTCAGAAGCTTGCGGCGTCGGGTGCCAAGGTGCTCTTCGGACCGCGCAGCGGCAGCAAGACCGAGGACATGCACATTCCTGAGGGCCTGCCGCCGGGTCCGCTCGCCGCGCTGATCGACGTCAGCGTCGCCCGTGTGGAGTCGCTGCCGGAATTTCACGGTGAAAGCGTGCTCTACGGCAACGAGACCTATCCGGCCGGCGTCTGGCGCGAGACGGTCCGCACCAACGAAACCGTGCTTGCCACCTTCGAGGGCGACTATCGCAATGGCGCTCCGGCGCTCGTCGGCAACGACAAGGCACGCTACATGGCAACCGGCGCCCGCGGCGAGCTGCTGGACAAGGTGATTGGCGATGCGCTCGGCTGGGCCTCGGTCGAGGCGCTGGCCGATCTCGGCGACCTGCGCATCACCCGCCGCGGCAAGCTCACCTTCGCCTTCAACTACGGCAAGACGGCCGTGGACGTGCCAGCGTCTGCAGGCGCAACCTTCCATGTCGGCGGCCGCAAGCTCGGCCCCGTCGACGTCGCGATCTGGTCGGAATAGCACAGGGCCGAGCGGCCGCTTCGAACGCTGACGGTGGTGTTTGACGGGAGAGCCCTCATCCTCGCCCTCGTGGCGGGGTCCAGCGACCCGACGGACGTCGGGTCAGGAGACCCTTTCGGCCCAAGGACTTGGGCCTGCTGGATTCCTGTGACAAGCACAGGAATGACGGCAAAATTGGTTGCCCAGCTTCTCAATCGCTCGAAGCAAAGAGCCCGGCCTTCTCCAAGGCCGGGCTCTTTGCTTTTCGTATGGCTTGCGTCCGTGCTCAGACCCGTTCCAGCGCCACCGCGATGCCCTGGCCGACGCCGATGCACATGGTCGACAGCGAATAACGCCCGCCGGTCTCGTGCAGTTCGAGTGCTGCCGTGCCGGTGATGCGGGCGCCGGACATGCCGAGCGGGTGGCCGAGCGCGATCGCGCCGCCGTTGCGGTTGACGCGCGGATCGTCGTCGGCAATGCCGAGGTCGCGAAGCGTGGCGAGCCCTTGCGAGGCGAAAGCCTCGTTGAGTTCGATGACGTCAAACTGCTCCTGCGTGAGCCCGAGGCGGGCCATCAGCTTCTTCGAAGCCGGAGCCGGGCCGAAGCCCATGATGCGCGGCGGTACGCCGGCGGTTGCCCCACCGAGAACACGGGCGATTGGCCTGAGGCCGTATTTCTTCGCCGCCGCTTCCGAGGCGATGATCAGCGCCGTCGCGCCATCGTTGACGCCGGAGGCGTTGCCGGCCGTCACCGTGCCGCCTTCCTTTTTGAAGGGCGTGCCGAGCTTGGCGAGCGCCTCGATCGTCGTAGCGCGCGGGTGCTCGTCGCGATCGACGACAACAGGTTCGCCTTTTCGCTGCGGGATCGTCACGGCAACGATCTCTTTTGCCAGTCGGCCGTTGCCCTGCGCTGCCGCGGCCTTCGCCTGGCTGCGGACGGCGAAGGCATCCTGGTCCTCGCGGCTGACATGGAAATCCACGGCGACGTTCTCGCCGGTCTCGGGCATGGAATCGACGCCGTATTGCTTCTTCATCAGGGGGTTGATGAAGCGCCAGCCGATGGTCGTGTCATAGATTTCGGCATTGCGCGAAAAGGCGGTATCGGCCTTCGGTATCACGAAGGGCGCACGCGTCATGCTTTCGACGCCGCCGGCGATCAACAGCTCGGCCTCTCCGGACTTGATGGCTCGCGCTGCTGCGATGACGGCGTCCATGCCGGAGCCGCAGAGACGATTAATCGTCGTGCCGGTTACCCCCACCGGCAGACCGGCCAGCAGCAGCGACATGCGCGCAACGTTGCGATTGTCCTCGCCCGCCTGGTTGGCGCAGCCGAAGATCACGTCGTCGACCGCGTCCCAGTCGACATCGGTGTTGCGCTCCATCAGGGCGCGAAGTGGAATTGCGCCGAGATCGTCGGCCCGGACCGAAGAGAGTGAGCCGCCGAAGCGGCCGATCGGCGTGCGGATGTAATCGCAGATGAAAGCCTCGGCCATTAGGCTGCCTCTCTGTCGCCCTGGTGGGCCTTCTTGGTGCGGGCGTTGATGTCACGAAGGGTCTTGAGTTCCAGTTCCGTCGGTGCCGGCGTCTCGATCACCTCTTCGGCGAACTTGATGGCCCAGCCGCAATTCTCGACGATCTGCTCGCGCGTCACGCCGGGATGGATCGAAACGACGGTCAATTCCTTGGTCTCAGGATCCGGCTCCAGGATGCAGAGGTCGGTGATGACCCGGGTTGGTCCATTGGTCTTCATGCCCAGCCGTTCGCGGTGGTCGCCGCCTTCTCCGTGACCCATGGAAGTTATGAAGGGCAGTTTCTCGACGAAGCCGCGTTTCGAAAGCGCCATGGTGATGAAGATGCGGCCGCAATTGGAGGCGATCTCCGGAGCGCCGCCGCCGCCGGGCAGGCGGACCTTCGGGTGGTCATAGGGGCCGACGACCGTGGTATTGAGGTTGGCGAACTTGTCGATCTGCGCGCCACCGAGGAAGCCTGTGGTGATGCGCCCGCCCTGCAGCCAATAGCGGAACATCTCGGGCACCGACACGGTGAAGAGGGCCGTGTCGCAGAGTTCGCCGTCGCCGATCGACAGCGGCAGCACGTCCGGCTTGGTTCCGACTGTGCCGCTCTCGTAGATCAGCGTGATATCGGGTGCATGCGTCAGTCGCGCGACGTTGCAGGCGGCCGAAGGCGCGCCGATACCGACAAAGCAGATGTCA
>NZ_JAEPRP010000070.1:0-17265 GCF_016652895.1 Ensifer sp. SSB1 | reverse complement strand
TTGGAGAGCGCTCGGGAAGCGGCGATCGTCATCATTTCGGTGGGGGTAAAATCGCTCATCCTATCCTCCTTCAAGCCGCTTTTGCCGGCTTGCTGCCAGCATGTTTGGCGAAATCTTCCGGCCTGGCGTCGAGCACGTTTTCCTTGATCCAGGCGGTGAAGCTGTCGCGGTCGCGGGCGATCTCGTCCCAGCCGATGTAGAAGGCGTTGGAGCGCGGGTAGTAGCCGTGCGCATAGGATGGGAAGGCGCCCCCCGGAACATGGGCAACCGATGTGACGGCCCAGCTGGGAAGTACGAGAGAATTGGGCGACGGCGGGTTGAGCTCGTCGACAATCTCCTCGACCGTGACGATCGAGCGCTTGGCGGCAAGAACCGCCTCTTTCTGCACGCCGACGATGCCTTCGATCAGCACATTTCCCTTCCTGTCGGCGCGTTGCGCATGGATGATCGTGACGTCAGGGCGGATCGCCGGCACGGCGGCGAGCACTTCGCCGGTAAAGGGGCAGGTGACCGATTTGATGTTGGGGTTCACCTTCGGCAGGTCGGCGCCGATATAGCCGCGCAGCGTCGCAAACGGCAGGTTGGCAGCACCCGCCTCATAGGCGTTGGCCATGGCCGCGTGCGAATGTTCCTCGATCTCCAGCGGCCGCGGCCACTGGTTTTCGACCGCGTCGCGGAAGCGATGCAGCGAGCCGACGCCCGGGTTGCCGCCCCAGGAAAACTTCATGCCGCGCGCCGCACCCACGCCGATCAGCTGGTCGTAGAGAATGTCCGGCGTCATGCGCACGAGATAGAGGTCCTTGCGACCTTGGCGGATCACCTCATGGCCTGCGGCATAGGGGATCAGATGGGTGAAGCCTTCCATGGCGACGGTGTCGCCATCCCTGACATTGTCGCCGACGGCCTCGGCGAGCGAAACGATCTTCGCCATGTTTCCTCTCTTCGTCTGCTGTTGTGTTGGCGCCTGCGGCCTGTCTGGCGGCGGCGACTAGCTCTTCCGCATGCCAATAAGCGCCGATCGTCCGGATCGGTCAAATATTTTGTGCGATATTTGACTTTTGTTCGTATATCGCACAAAGTCGACCGGTGTGATTTGGGAGGAAAGGATGCGGGAAACAGACTTCGTCAGCGGCTTTGCGCGAGGGCTGACGGTGATCGAGGCCTTCGATGAAACGCGGCCGAAACTGTCGATCGCCGAGGCGTCGAAGATCACCGGGCTTGATCGGGCGACGGTGCGCCGGTCGCTGCTGACCCTCTCGGAGCTCGGCTATGCCGACTATGACGGCAAGTTCTTCGCGCTGACGCCGAAGATCCTGCGCCTCGGCCATGCCTATCTCTCGGCGACACCGCTGCCGACGATTATCCAGCCCTATCTCGATCAGCTATCCGACCGCGCCGGCCAGAGCGCCTCGGCCTCGGTGCTGGACGGAACCGAAATTGTCTATATCGCTCGCGCCTCGCAGAAGCGGGTGATGTCGATCAATCTGACGACCGGCTCGCGCCTGCCGGCCTATTGCGCTTCCATGGGGCGGGTGTGGCTCGCCGCCTTGCCGGAGCAGGAGGCACGCGAGATCCTTTCGCGTTCGAACCTCAAGGCGAACACGCCCTATACGAAGACGGATCCCGAGGATCTGATCGCCGAGTTCCGCCGCGTGCGCGATCAGGGCTATGCGCTGATCGATCAGGAATTGGAGCTTGGCCTCTGCTCTATCGCTGTGCCACTCGAGAACGATCGCGGCCGGATCGTCGCGGCGCTGAACATTGGTGCGCCGGCCGCGCATGTGGCCGCAGCCGAGATGGTGGAGCGCTATCTGCCGTTGCTCAAGGAGACACAGGCGGCGCTGCGTGTGGTGCTGAGGTAGCACCGTCGAGCCTGGCGCTTGACGTTCCGCGACACCGCGCTTTCTATCTCGCCTGGGGTGTGAATTCGGGCTGGGAGTGGACCATCATGACTGACGATGCGCAGCCGCCGGAAACGAAGCTGACGACGACGAAGCGGCGCTGGGCCGCAGATGGCAAGTTCCTGACGGGGCGGGTCACCCGGCCGGAAGACGACCGGCTGCCGCCGGGCCAGCATCTGGTCAAGGACTGGCCGGTGCTCGACCTCGGTCAGCAGCCGATCATTCGAACGGAAAGCTGGCGGCTGGATGTTAGGGGGGTGGTCGAGCATCCCTTGTCGCTCGGCTGGGCTGATTTCAGGGCTCTGCCGCAAAGCGACAGGCTTTCGGACATGCACTGCGTCACGACCTGGTCGCGCTATGACAATCGCTGGCAGGGTGTGGCGGCCCGCGACCTCTTGGACCAGGTGATGCCGAAGCCCGAGGCGAGCCACGTCATGCTGACGAGCTATGACGGCTACACGACCAATTTGCCGCTCGAGGATTTCGCCGCGGAAGATGCGATCCTGGCGACGGAGTGGGAAGGGCAGCCGATCAGCCGAACCCACGGCGGGCCGATGCGGCTGATCGTTCCACACCTCTATTTGTGGAAGAGCGCCAAGTGGCTGACGCGGATCGATTTTCGCGCCGGCGACGCCGCCGGTTTCTGGGAGAAGAACGGCTATCACATGCGCGGCGATCCGTGGCGGGAGGAGCGCTATTCCGGCGACTGATAGCATCGCCGCGCCTCAAAGATTTGCCGGCGCCATCAGCGACTGCAGCCCTGCGAGCTGATAGCGCCAGAAGAGGTCGATCGCGACCTGAATGGATGGTGCGTCCTCGTGCGCTCCGAGCGTGTCGGCGATCGTGTCTATGGTTCTGGTGAAGGTGCGCTCGAGCATGAAGCACATCAGCGGCGAAAGTGCTGCTTCGCCCTGGGTGTCAATCATGTATCGCGACGCAAGCCGGGTCATCTCGCGCACCATCAGGCCTCTGACATGGGCAAAGCGTGTGCCGTCCGCGCCGCGAAGCAGGATCAGGACGGCGAACCGCTGTTCGATCCAGAAGGACAGAAGGGCCCGGGCAGGCTCCGAGCCCCGGGCATCTGCCGTCAGCCAGTTACCGATCGAGCGCAGCTCCCGCACGCGGGCGCGCAAAAGCCGGAGCAATTTCCCGGCAAGAGATGGCGTTACGACCTCATGGAACAGAGCCTCCTTGTCGGCGAAATATTTGTAGATGTTGCTGGGGCTCGTACCGGCGCGCTCCGCGACATCGGCAAGCTTTGCCTTCTCGAAGCCCTGCTCGGCGAATACCGCAGCCGCGGCAGCAATGAGCCGCTCGCGCACTTCCTGTTTCAGGCGCTGAGGCATGAGAGCCTTTCCGAAAGCGCGACCAGTCTTGGCTGCCAGGGCATAGCTTCTTCCAGCTGGAAGGCAAGCGAGAAGAGCAGCGCATCCTCGCCCGTTGCAGCGGCGAAGTGGCAACCGATCGGCAGTCCGTCCTGCGTCCAGAAAAGCGGCACCGACATGGCCGGCCATCCGGCGAAGGAAGCCACATTGGTGAAGCCGGCGAGCCGTTCGGTGAAGGCGATGAGTTGGTCCGGATCCTCAGTCGGGCCCTCCGTCCCAAGCGGGAAGGCGGAGAACGGAACGGTGGGCGAGAGCAGCACGTCATAGGCGGCGATCGTCCGGTTTGCCTGTGCTTCGGCGATCGTCATCGCCGAGACGGCGTCTGCGATGGCTGCCTCCGGCAGCCGCCTCGCGCGTCGGACGAGCTCGACGGTATATGGCTCGAACAGGGTTTCGTCGAAGGCGCCGCCCATCATGGCCGCGATCTGGTCGAACAGGCCGCCAAGGGCGGTGCCGGTCAGCGCGAAGAATGCCTGGCTGGTTTCCCGCGCGTCGACATCGGGGCCATCGCACACGATGACGTCGTGGCCGAGCGCCTCGCAGAGCGAAATGGCGGTGTTCAGCGCGTCTTCGGCTGATGCGGAAACGCCGTGCCCGAAGGCATCGCGCCGATAGACGCCGATGCGCAGCCGCTTCCGTGATCCGCGCTTCAGGTCGTCGATCGAGGGCAGGGCTTGGGGCACGTCCTTGCGTTCCGTTGCGGCAAGCCAGGTGGCGCTGTCGCGTACCGATCGACTGACGCAATGGTCGCCGATCAGCCGCGCCGTGGGCATGGTCGGCGGCAGGCCGGCATTCACCGTGCGGTCGCGGCTCGGCTTGAAGCCGAAGAGCCCGCAGAAGGAGGAAGGCCCACGGATCGATCCGCCACCGTCGGACGCGTGGGCGATCGGCACAATGCCGGAGGCGACGGCCGCGACGGCGCCCCCCGACGATCCGCCCGTCGAAAGGGACGGGTTCCAGGGGTTCTTCGTCGCGCCATGGGCGAGTGTCTCTGTTGTGCCGAGCAGGCCGAACTCCGATGTCGTCGATTTGCCGAGGACAATCAGGCCGGCCGCGTCGAGCGCCGCGGTATAGTCCGATCCGCCTTGAGCGGGTTGCCCCTTGAACAACCGGGAGCCGAAACCGGCCTGGTGGCCGGGATAGGCGAGCAGGTCTTTCAGCAGTGTCGGCACGCCGGCAAAAGGCATGCCCGCTGTCGGCCGCATCTCCCGGGCGTGTTTGCGGGCAAGATCGAACGCGTTGGAGGCAAGGACGTTGAGGTGCGGGTTCAGCCGGTCGATGCGCTTTATCGCGGCATCGACGAGTTCAAGCGGAGAGACCGCGCCGGTTGAAACAAGTCGGGCCTGGTCGGTTGCGTCCAGTGATGCGAGGCTTTCCAATTGGGCCGGCGAGGCTTCGCTGTTCATCGGGCGCATCGGTGCGTCTCCTTCTGACTGTGAAAAGAGAATTTCATATTCTCTTTTCACAGTCAATGAAAGGTTGCTTCGGCCTGTGTCCGGTTGCATCCTCCGGCTTCCCGCAATGCTCGTGTAATCCGCTCCCCTCAGAGTTCGGCAATGACGTTTCAAACAAGGACGGTTGTCGATGCGGTTGGTCGTCTTGCCAATGTGGATGCTGCTGTTCGGTGCGGGCTCGAGTCATGCCGACGACAAAGGGCTGCGGATTGCGGACGATCCGCAGCGGACCGCACAGCATCTGTACGATCCCTGTCGTGATGGTCGGTTAAGTGACGGAACGCCGCGCACATGCGCCGAGATCCGGCGCATGTATGGCGGCAAGAAGTGGGGCGATCGGTCCGAGCCGGACTATCGCCTGGATGCATGTTCCGATGGGCGCGTCAGCGACGGCCGCCCGCGCACATGCCGCGAATTGCTGGATTGGATGGAGCGTCGTTGATGATTTCAGAGCGCCGCCGCGCCCTTGCGAAGGCCGGGTACCTGCTAAAGCGAATGTTGCGATACCTGTCCTGGCCTCTGGTGTTCTTCTCCGGGCTGTTGGGTTCCTACTTCGCCTTCGCAAGCACCCACCCGATGATCGCTTTCGCGACGGTCTATGCCGTCGCAGTCTTTGCCCTGTTCCTTCTCGAGCGCTACATCCCTTACGAGCGGCGCTGGCTGCAATCGGATGGCGAGACGGTGAACGACATCGGGCATACGCTGGCGACGAAGGGGCTGCTGCAATTGGCGGGCCTGATCGCCGCCGTCTTCCCCATGTATGCCGCCAACATCCTGCAGCCGCTTGCCGCGCTGAAGTTCGGGCTGTGGCCGGCCGATTGGCCGATGGTCGTTCAGGTTGCGCTGGCCGTGGTGATCGCCGAGCTAGGTCTCTATTGGGCGCATCGCATCGCCCATGAAAAGCTGTTCTTCTGGCGGTTTCACGCCCTGCATCACAGTGTCGTGCGGCTCTGGGTCATCAATACCGGTCGTTTGCACGTCGCCGATTCGGTCTTCAAGCTCGCGATGAGCCAGATCCCACTTTATTTCCTCTGCGCGCCGCTCCATGTTTTCTGGTGGCTTGGGGCCGTTACGGCGTTCATGGGCATCCTTACCCATTGCAATGTCGATATGCGCACCGGTGTCTTCGACTATTTCTTCAGCACGCCGCGCCTTCACCGCTGGCACCATTCGAAAGATCTTCGCGAAGGCAACATGAACTACGGCGAGAACGTCGTGATCTGGGATCTGATTTTCAGGACCTACTACAATCCCAACCGCCCATCCTCCACCGACATCGGCATCAAGGGGCAGATCGCAAGGGGCTTTCTGAAGCAATTGGCCCAGCCCTTTACCAAGGAAGGCGTTCGCCAGATTCTGGGTCGCCCGGGCCGAGGCTCGTGATGGCCTGGAGGCCGCACCCGATCGTCTGACCGGGTGCGGCGCTGGACAGCTAGGAGGCAAAGGCAGGCTTGCGTTCGCCGATCCTCAGCACGTAGTAGATCGCCCCGCCGATCGCGACGCCGAAGAACCAGCCATAGATTCCCCACCAGGCCGGCAGGATGTTGGTGAATGTCGGCAGGATCGACGAGAACAGAGCGCCGATCGCAAAGGCGACGAAGGCGCTGCCGTGCCACCCGCCCTGGAAGCGGAACTCGCCGTCCTCATGGTAGAGCGCTTCGACGTTCAGTTGCCCCCTGCGGATGAGATAGTAGTCGACCATCATCACCCCGAAGATCGGCCCCATCGTCGATCCGATGAAGTTGACGAAATGCGCCGCACCCGTTTCCCAAGGGGCGAACGGATAGAGGATGAGGGCAATCAAGGCTGCGATATAGCCGCCGCGCTTGAAGTTGATCTGCCGCGGAAAGACGTTGGCGAAGTCGAAGGCGGGCGACACGAAGTTCGCCACCACGTTGATGCCGAGCGTCGCGACGGCAAAGGTGAGAGCCGCAAGCAGCGCCAGGAACCAGCTGTCGAACTTCGCCGAAATCTGGTCCGGGTGCAGCAGCACTTCACCATAGACGGCAAAGGCGGCCGTCGTCGTCACGCCGGCAACCAGGCAGAAGGCGAGCAGGTTGATCGGCAGACCCCAGAGATTGCCTTTGCGCAGCGTCTTTACGTCGGTTGCATAACGCGAGAAGTCGCAGAAATTCAGATAGAGAGCTGCGAAATAGGTGATCCAGGTGGCAGCGACCGCCGCAAGTGCGGGGAAGCTGCCGGGCTCCCAGGGCACGCCCGCATCCTTGGTTTTCTCGATGAGCACGTCGCGCGGAATTTCCGAGCCGAAGGAGAAGGTGCCCGATTTGACGATGAGATAGACGGCAAGGATCAGCATCATGATCCAGACCGCGGGGCCTGCCCAATCCTGGAACTTGCGCACGGTCTCCATGCCGCGCTGGATGATCAGCAGCTGCAGCGACCAGACGACGACGTAGCAGATCACCTCGAGCGTCGAGTGGCCGAGCATGTGGCTGTTCTGGTGGAAGGCCAGCATGCTTTCGTTGCGGACGAGAAGGGCGACGATGGCGCCGGACGCCGCAGCCGTCTGCGCGCCATACCAGAAGCAGGCGACGACGGCGCGAACCAGGGCGGGTACGTTTGCGCCGAAGGTGCCGAAGGAGGCACGCGCAAGAACCGGGAAGGGCACGCCGGTGCGCACCCCCGCATTGCCGACGAGGCTCATCAGGAAGAAGATCACCAGCGATCCGATGCCGATCGCGATGACGAAGTTTACGAAGCTGCCGCAGAGCAGGAACAGACTTGCTGCGAGGTAATAGCCCCACAGGCTATGCACGTCGGATGTCCATACATTGAAGATGCTGAAAGCGCCCCAACGACGCTCCTCGGCCGGTGCCAGATCCTCGTTATACAACGAGGGCGACGGATCGCGTACTGCCATGTCTTCCTCCGTATATCCTCCGGGTCCCCCTCGGACCCGAGCCTTGATTCTGCTCCCGTTTTGAGTCGTTGCAAAAGTCTTTTTGGATTGTATGCAATTTCCGCTCAGGGCGGTGTTGTTGGCGGGTCAGGCGCCGAGCCTGTCCCGCTCTGCCAGCCGCCAGGCGCGGGGTGTCACGCCCGTCTGGCGCAGGAAGAAGCGGGAGAAATAGGCGGGATCGGCAAAGCCGAGGCGGAAGCTGATTTCCTGGACGCTGGCGCGGGTGAAAACGAGTTCTCGCCTCGCCTCACCGACAAGCTTTTGCGCGATCATCTCGTGAGCGCTGAGACCGGTGATCGCGCGTGTAATCCGGTTGAGATGGGTCGGCGACAGGCCGAGCTCGCGGGCATAGGCGGCGGCGGGCCAACGCGAGCGGTGGTGCTGCTGCAAAAGCGCCCGGAAGCGCTGGACCCTTCGTTCGTTTTCACTGTCTGCCGTATCGTCCCGCTCGTCGCTTGCCTCGTCGAGGCGCGCCGTCAGCGTCAGGACGGAGGTGAGGTAGGCATCCAGCAGGTCCGCGCGATTGCTGCGGCTGGTTTCCCATTCCTTGGCCAAACGTGTGAGGGTCGCTGCGATATAGGCGGCATCCTCGCGGTCATCGAGCCGGGTCATATGCGGCGCCGCGAGCCAGGAGCCGAGCCGGTTGCGCTCGCCGGGCGACGTCTTCAGATGGGACGCCAGAATGGTGAAGACGAAGCCGTCGATGTCGCGCGAGAAGCGGAAGCCGTGGTTAAGCGCCGGCGGAACGGTGATGACCATAGGCGGTTCGATCATGTGCACGCCACTGCCAAAGACCGCATCGCCCGAGCCGCCGGCAATGTACAAGATCTGAAAGAAGCTCTCGTGCCGGTGCAGCCCGATTTCCCAGTGGTAGAGGCTGCTTCGTGACGGGATGGTCTCGCAATGCAGCCAGAAATCCGGCCGTTCTCCGGTCTTTTCTCCGTAGAGCTCGTAGGTCGGAACCGTCTTCTTCATGCCGCGCGCTCTGAAGCCATGTTCGATTTGTGCAATTTCATGGCGGCTTTGTCCATTGAGAGCGAAGCCGGCCGCGCGCAGATTTTGTCAAAAGACAATTCTGCCGAAAGACAATGCCGGAGGAGAGCATGCGCACCAAGGTCGTCATCATCGGGTCGGGTCCATCGGGGCTGCTGCTTGGGCAATTGCTGACGGAGGCCGGCATCGACAATGTCATCCTCGATCGCGTGAGCAAGGACTATATCCTCGGCCGCGTGCGCGCCGGCGTGCTGGAGGAAGGTACGGTCGGCTTGATGGATCGCGCCAGGGCCGGCGCGCGGATGCACAAGGAGGGGCTGCCGCATGACGGCTTCTCGCTCGCCTTCGATGGCCGTGACCACCGTATCGATCTCATGCATTTGACCGGCGGCAAGCGTGTGATGGTCTATGGTCAGACGGAGCTGACGCGCGACCTGATGGAGCATCGCGAGCGATCCGGCGCGACGACGATCTATGAGGCCGCCCATGTCGAGCCGCATGATTTTGACGGCCATCTGCCCTACGTCACCTTTGAGAAGGATGGCGCAACCCAGCGCATCGACTGTGACTTCATCGCTGGCTGCGACGGCTTTCACGGTGTCAGCCGCAAGTCAGTGCCCGAAAAGGCGTTGCACACCTTCGAAAAGGTCTACCCCTTCGGCTGGCTTGGTATCCTCGCCGACGTGCCGCCGGTCGATCACGAACTTATTTATGCCAACCATCCGCGTGGCTTTGCGCTTTGTTCGATGCGCTCCCAGACGCGCAGCCGCTACTACATTCAATGCGCGGTGAGCGAAAAGATCGAAGACTGGTCCGACGACCGCTTCTGGGATGAGTTGCGCCGGCGGCTGCCGCAGCATCATGCCGAGGCGATGGTGACCGGACCGTCTTTCGAGAAGTCCATCGCGCCGCTCCGATCATTTGTCGCCGAGCCGATGCGTTTCGGCCGGCTCTTTCTGGTCGGCGATGCCGCCCATATCGTTCCGCCGACGGGCGCGAAGGGGCTGAATCTCGCAGCCAGCGACGTGCATTATCTCTTCGAAGGGTTGCTCGAGCACTATCAGGATCGCTCGAATGCCGGCGTCGACGCTTACTCCGCACGGGCCCTTGCGCGCATCTGGAAGGCGGTGCGTTTCTCCTGGTGGATGACGACGATGCTGCATCGCTTTCCGGACACCGGGGATTTCGACCAGCGCATCCAGGAAGCAGAGCTCGACTACCTCACCCATTCGGTCGCCGCCGAGACGGTGCTTGCCGAGAATTATGTTGGGCTGCCGTACTGACGTTTCGCCGCGCCGTCAGTTCCACTCGTTCCTGAGCAGGCCGTAGATCGCCGTGTCCCAACGGGCGTTACCCACCTTGGCCGAGGATCGCCGCACGCCTTCCTCGCGAAAGCCGAGGCTGCGGTAGGTGCGGATTGCCGCCTCGTTGAACGTGTAGACGTTGAGTTCCAGTCGCTCGAAGGCGGGGTTGGCGAAGAAGCGGCTGGTTACCTCGCGCAGGAATGGCTGGGCGAGGCCCTGGCCGCGCATGCGCGGATTGATGGCGACCCGGCTGAGACGGCCGAGACCGTTCTGCCAATCGAGCGCTACCTGCGCATGGCCGGCAAGCTTGCCGTCGACCAGACCGGCGAACATGGACCGCCCGGGTTCGGCGCCAACGGTTTCCGCCATCATGGCATCGAGCTGCCCCGCCTCGAGCGGGAAGGACAGGCCGGGGCCGCCCCATTGCACCAGCGCTTCGAGGTTCGAGAACCAGTCGAGCATTTCGGGAATGTGGCTTTGGGAAAAGGGTTCAACGAGGAGGGGAGAGGTCGGCATCAGGTCACCAGTCTGTTGGGCCTGCAATCTCGGTCGCCGGCCGGGGCTTGTAAAGCCGCGAATTCCGGGCATGCGGCTCAGAGTTTGGAAGCGACGTCGGTGGCCGCCTCGCGAATGGTCTGCATCAGGATGGAGAGGGCCAGCGTCGGTGCCGCGTCGGCGCGCATGGTAAGCCCAACCGGGCCCTTGGTCTCGCTGGTGTCGATCGGCAGGATTGCGATCGTGCCATCGTCGACGTCGCTGGCGACCACGCCGGTGGAGATGATCCAGATCGCATCGCTCGCCCGGACGAAGGCGCGGCCGAAGGCATCGGACACGGTCTCGATCTGGTTCGGCAGGCTGGCGATGCCGTTGGTGATCAGGAAGCGCTCGACGAAAGGGCGGATGATCGAGGCGCGTGTCGGCATCAGCACCGGAAAATCCGCGAGCCGTGCAAAGGTGGAATGCGCGCCTGAAAGCAGCGGATGCCCGGCGCGCACGGCAAAAACCACTTGCTCGGAATAGAGGTGCTCGAAGGAAAAGCCCGTCATTTTCTCCGGTGCCGCAAGCCGCCCGACGACCAGATCGAGATCGCCGACGCGCAACTGTTCGAGGAGCACGGCGTTTTCGCCGGTGACGATCTTGATGCGGGCGCCGGTATCCTCCTTGAGGAAGAGCGTCATGGCGAGCGGCATGATCCGTGTCGAGACCGTCGGCAGCGCGCCGACCCTGACCGGAACGCCGTCGCCGGCGCGTTCCTGCGAGACGGAATCGAGCCCCTGCCGCAGGGCCGTCAGCGCTGCACCGGCGTGGCGCAGGAACACCTCGCCATAACGTGTTATCTTGATACCGCGCCCGTCGCGCTCGAAGACCGCGACGCCAAGTACCTCTTCGAGCTCGCGGATCGTCTTGGTTACGGCCGGTTGGCTGACATGCAGCAGTTCGGCCGCCTTCATGACGCTCTTCTGCCGGGAGACCTCGACAAAAGTCTGCAGATGGCGAAACTTGACCCGGGCGTCGATCATGGAATTCATAACCCTCAAGTTAATGAAATGCCATGAAATATCATTTTACCTAACCAGATTAAATATCCAATTTGGTGGCGGAGGAGAGAGCCCGTGCAGTTTGCCCGCATCAACGACATCACGATCCACTACCAGGTGATCGGCGCGACCGGCGACCGTCCGGTGCTGGTTTTTGCCAATTCGCTCGGCACGGATTTTCGTATCTGGCGCGACGTTATCGTCCAGCTCGCCGGCGATTATGCCATCGTCCTCTATGACAAGCGCGGCCATGGCCTCTCCGATATCGGTCCGATCCCTTACGCGATCGAGGATCACGCCAACGACCTAGCCGGCCTGCTCGATATGCTCTCGGTCAAGCAGGCGATCGTCTGCGGTCTTTCGGTCGGCGGGTTGATTGCGCAGTCGCTCTACCAGCGCCGGCCCGATCTTGTGCGTGCGCTGGTACTTTGCGACACGGCACACAAGATCGGTACGGCCGAGATGTGGGCGGCGCGCATCGCTGCCATCGAGGAACACGGCATCGAAGGGATCGCCGACGGTGTGCTCGAACGCTGGTTCACCCCGGCCTTCCGCCGGCCGGAAAACACCGCCTATGCCGGCTACCGAAACATGCTGGTGCGCCAGCCGGTGACCGGATACATCGCCACCTGCGCCGCCATCCGCGATGCCGATTACACCGAGGCCGCCGCCCGCATCGCGGTGCCCACGCTCTGTGTCGTCGGCGACCAGGACGGCTCGACGCCGCCGGATGTGGTGCTTGCGACTGCCCGCCTCATCCCGGGAGCCCGCTACGAAGTCATCCGCGATGCCGGTCACATTCCCTGCGTCGAAAACCCTGAAGCCTTGACCGCGGTGCTTCGCGCCTTCTTTGAAATCGCAATGCATGGAGACAAGACCCATGAGTGACGCTTCTGCGCCCTCCGACCGTTATCGCCAGGGCATGGCCACGCGCCGGGCCGTTCTCGGCGACAATCACGTGGATCGGACGCAGTCGGTTTCCACTGAATTCGATCGCCCCTTTCAGGAGTTGATCACCGAAGCGGCCTGGGGCCATGTCTGGTCCCGGCCGACCTGGACGAAGCGCGAGCGCTCGATCGTGACGATCGCCCTGCTCGCCGCCCTCGGCCAGGACGACGAGGTGGCCATGCACGTGCGGGCGACGACCAACACCGGCGCAAGCCGCGAGGATATCTGCGAGGCGCTGCTGCATGTGGCGATCTATGCCGGCGTGCCGGCGGCCAACCACGCGATCAAGATCGCCAAGCAGGTGTTTGCCGAGATCGATGCCGGCAAGACGGCCTGACGGGAGAAGATGATGTCCGACAGAACGAACGGAAAGCCGGAGACCGGCGCCTTCTTCCCGCGCGACCGTGAGTGGCACGCGCCGGCGCTGACGCCGGGCTACAAGACCTCGGTGCTGCGCTCGCCGCAGAAGGCGCTCCTGTCGCTCGACGGCACGATCTCGGAAATCACCGGTCCGGTCTTCGGTCATTCTATGATCGGCGAACTCGACAACGATCTGATCCACAATTTCGCGCGGGCGGGCGAAAGCGCCATCGGCGAGCGCATCATCGTTCATGGCCGGGTCCTCGACGAGCGCGGGTGCGCGGTGCCGGGGGCGTTGCTGGAATTCTGGCAGGCCAATGCCGGCGGCCGATACCGCCACAAGAAGGAAAGCTATCTCGCGCCGCTCGACCCGAACTTCGGCGGCTGCGGCCGCACGATCACCGATGAAGACGGCTTTTACAGCTTCCGTACGATCAAGCCCGGCCCCTATCCCTGGCCGAATGGCGTCAACGACTGGCGTCCGGCCCACATTCATTTCTCGGTCTTCGGCCACGGTTTTGCGCAGCGTCTGATCACCCAGATGTATTTCGAGGGTGACCCGATGATCTGGAAGTGTCCGATCGTCAACACGATCCCTGATCGCCAGGCGATCGAACAACTGATCGCGCCGCTCGACTGGGCAAACACGATCCCGTTCGATGCCCGCGCTTACAAATTCGACATCGTGCTGCGGGGACGCCGCTCGACGTTGTTCGAGAACCGGTTGGAGGGCAACTGATGGTGCAGCAACTTGGTCATCTCAAGGAGACGCCCTCGCAGACGGCCGGTCCCTATGTGCATATCGGGCTGACCCCGAATTTCTGCGGCATTGGCGGCGTCTATGAAACCGACCTCGGCACACGGATGGTGAACGATGAGACGCTTGGCGAGCGTATTACCATAACCGGCCGCGTGATCGATGGTGCCGGTGCGCCGCTGAAGGACGCGCTCGTCGAGATCTGGCAGGCGGATGCGGCAGGTTTCCATAACTCCCCAACCGAAATGCGCGGCTCCGCGGACCCGAATTTCTCCGGCTGGGGGCGCTGTCCGACCGGCGCCGAAGACGGCGTCTTCACCTTCGAGACCGTGAAGCCTGGGCGCGTACCGTTCAAGGACGGCCGGCCGATGGCGCCGCACATCACCTTCTGGATCGTCGCTCGCGGCATCAATATCGGGTTGCACACGCGCATGTATTTCCCGGAAGAGACGGATGCGAATGCCGTCGATCCGCTCCTTGCGCGGATTGAACATCGCCATCGCGTTGCGACGCTTGTCGCAACCGGAGCGGCGCCTAATTATGTCTTTGACATTCACCTGCAGGGTGAGAAGGAAACGGTCTTCCTCGACATCTGAACAGGAATGTCACGCCTGGACATGGGGGCTCGGATGCGCTCATGCAGCAGGTGGCATTTCGTTCGGCAAGCAGAAACGGGGAAACCATGACCTATTCCGCCTTCGACCATCCTTATCTCTCGGGGCTTCTGGGTGATGAGGCGGTTGCCGCCGAGTTTTCGGCTTCCGCCGACATCCACGCAATGCTCGCCTTCGAGGCGGCGCTGGCGCGGGCGGAAGCCGTGCACGGGATCATCCCGGCGAGTGCGGCCGACCGGATTACCGAGGCCTGCCGCGCTTTCTCGCCCGATGTGATCGCGCTGAAGCGCGCCGTGGGTGTGGATGGGGTGGTCGTGCCAGAACTCGTCCGGCAATTGCGCGGTGCCGTCGGTCGCGAAGTTGCCGAATATGTGCACTATGGCGCGACCAGCCAGGACGTCATCGACACCAGCCTGATGTTGCGGATGAAGGCGGTTGCCGAGCTTTTTGCCGTCCGCCTCGGCAATGTCGTCTCGGTGCTCGAGGAATGCGACAGCGAATGGGGCGATCATTCGCTGATGGGGCGGACCCGGATGCAGGCGGCAATCCCGATCACGGTATCGGACCGGCTGCGCAGCTGGATCGAGCCGCTGCTCGATCATAAGGACCGTCTTGAGGCGATGGACCGCGATCTCTTCGCCGTCCAGTTCGGAGGCGCTGCCGGGACGCTCGATAAACTTGAGGGCCGGGCCGACGACGTGCGTGCAACGCTTGCCGAAGAACTGGGGCTCGCAGATTTTCCGCAATGGCATAGCCAGCGTTCCGAGGTGGCGGATTTTGCCAATGCGCTTTCGCTGGTGACCGGCAGCCTCGGCAAGTTCGGCCAGGATATCGCGTTGATGGCGCAGCAGGGCGACGAAATCGAACTCGCCGGTGGCGGTGCTTCCTCGGCGATGACGCACAAACAGAACCCGGTCGCGGCCGAGGTTCTGGTGTCATTGGCGCGGTTCAACGCGACCCAGCTCTCCGGTATGCATCACGCGCTGGTCCACGAGCAGGAACGCTCCGGGGCCGCGTGGACGCTCGAATGGCTGATCATGCCGCAGATGGCCGGAGCGACCGCGGCCGCTCTTCGTTTGGCTGCCGAACTTGCGAGCAACATACGCCGGCTCGGCAGTGCCTGAGTGTGCTGATCGCCTGCTGCTCAGCGCGCCGCGCGCAACATCGAACGATAACGAACCTGGCTGTTCTTGAGGTGCTGGCGCATGGCGGTGCGTGCCTGCTCCTCGTCGCCGTCCTGGATCGCGATGAGGATGGCCTCATGCTCCGCGATCAGTCGCGACAGTTCCTCTGACGCCAGCACGGTTTCTTCGCCGCTCTCCGATACTGCCCGACGGGGAATGAGCGCCGTGCCCAGCATCTGCAGGAACTGGCCGAAGCGCGGGTTGTTGGTCGCCTGGGCGATCGCGAGGTGGAAGTTGAAATCGGCCTCCGCAGTCGGGCGTCCTTCGGCGGCGCTCGCACAGAAGCTGTCGAACGCCTCGACGATCTTTTCTTCCTGCGCCGGCGAGCGACGAAGGGCGGCCAGTGCGGCCGCATCACCTTCGACTGCAGTTCTGAGCTCCAGCATTTCTATCAGCGAGGAGACGCGTGCCAGATCGATGCCGTGGAACGGCAATGCCGCCGTCGGAGCCGGCTCCAGCACGAAGACCCCGATGCCGTGCCTCGCTTCGACCAGCCCGCCGGAGCGCAGTGCCGCGATAGCTTCGCGCACGACCGTGCGGCTCACGCCGAATTCCTGGGTAAGCTGCGCCTCCGAAGGCAGGCGATCGCCCGGCTTGTAGTGCCCGCTGCTGATCTGGCTGCTGAGCGCGTCCGTCATCTTGGCCACCAGCGTCTTGCCTTGTGGCGTTGTGTTGTCGGGGGCGGTGACGTTGCTCATGGGCGTGGCCGTTTCTCGAACTTGGTTTGCGTTTCTGGATACGCCATTGCCGATCATCGGCGCAATCCATTGCCAAGGCTTGAGGCCTATTCCTCGAAGATCGGATCGTCGACGAAGGCACCGCCCTGATAACGCACGAGCGAGTCGCTCGGCTGCGGTTTCGGGGTGTTGGCGGCAAGCTTGTCGCGGAAAACCTCGGCATTGTCCTTCGGTCGCCAGCCGAGCCATCCGATGTGCGAATTGTCCCACCAGCCGGCGTCGTTTGCCGACGCGCCCCAGATGACCGGGCAGCCGAGAACGGGCGCGCGGAATACGGCTTCGGTCAGGGAGACGAAATCGTCGTGCGAGAGCCAGGTGGAGAGCATGCGGTAGTTGACCGGTTCCGGCACGCAGGAGCCGATACGGAGCAGGGCAGTCTCCTGCCCGAACTTGTCGAAATACATCCGGGCAAGCGCTTCGCCGAAGCATTTGGAGACGCCGTAAAGGCCGTCGGGCCGGTAAGGCGCATCTGGGCCGAGCCGTTCGCTCTGCGGGTAGTAGCCGATCGTGTGGTTGGTGCTGGCGAAAAGGATGCGTGGCTGATGGTGGGCGCGGGCCGCCTCGTAGAGGTTGTAGAGACCGAGGATGTTGGCGTCGAGAATCTCCGAGAAGGGCCGCTCGACGGAGATGCCACCGAGATGCACGATCGCATCGCAACCGGCCACAAGCTCGTTGACGGCGCTGGCATCGGCGAGATCGCACTGGGTGCATTCTTCGTTTTCGGCGGGCGGATCGAGCGGCGCACGATCAGACAGACGGATCGTCTTGGCCAGTGGCGCGAGCTTTTTACGCATCACGCGACCCAGCTGGCCCGCCGCACCGGTGATCAGAAGTCGTTCCATCGTCTGTCCTCCCTCATGCCGGTGAAATGGCTTCCCACTCGCATTTTACATCATGTCATACAATATCGGCTAACATATAATACATCTTTCGCGCAATACCGATGCACTGCGCATTCGTCGCATTGTGCGGTGATGCATCCTGCATACAACTCGGCCTCTGCGGCGAGAAAACCAAATCCACTTCTCATATGACAACATATATTATGAGATATTGACATGTGTGTGATGACTTGCTTAGTAGGGCGCGTCGAGTTTTAGGGAGGCTCCCACGAAATGACCCCCGAACAGATCAAGGCCGCGCTTGGCTCAGGCCTCCTTTCCTTCCCGG
>NZ_JAEPRP010000072.1:13201-34469 GCF_016652895.1 Ensifer sp. SSB1 | reverse complement strand
ACCGGCCGCGCAGACGCCTCCGCCGGCACCGGCGTCTCCGCAAGCTCGACCGGCCGCGGCGATTACTACGCAGGTATCGAAGACAGATCCGTCGATGCGACGGCAACCGGCGCGATCGCCAACAGCCGTGCCAAGCCTTTCGGCCAGGCCGACGAAAACAAGCAGTAAGTCACGCCAAACGGTTGACCGAACAGCCCGGTCCCGCCACGCGGGGCCGGGTTGTTTCGTTTTGGCGTTGCCAGATGAGGTACATTGCCATGACAGAAAAAGTCGAAGTCGCCGAGCGGCTCTTCGATCTCTACCACTGCGTTCATCGCCTGGTGAACGCGTCTATGTCGGAGGAAGGCGTTTCGCTCGCGCGCAGCAAATTCCTGTTCTATCTGAACACGCTGGGGCCTTGCCGCTGCGCGGATATCGCCGCGGCGCTCAACTTTGCGGCCAGAACCGTCACCGAAGCGATCGACGGGTTGGAGCGGGACGGCATGGTCGTCCGTGACGCAGATCCGGAAGATCGTCGCGCGAAGATCATCTCGATCACCGATCGCGGGAGGCTCGCACTGGAAGCGGCCTTGCAGCCGCGTCATCGCACGATCGATGAACTGTTTTCCGCGCTTGACGATTGCGAGCGCACCGAGCTCTTCCGCTTGCTTGGCTGCCTCCGGGAAAAGGCGTCGGAGATCGACGAGAACCGCCAGCCGGTCGCCGCCTGATGCGCGACGGTCAAGCGGCGCTCTGACCGTAGGTCCTGCCGTGGCCGCGGCCGAGCGCCGCCGAATAGCCAAGGATGCTGGCGCCATCGCGTGCGCCGGCCAGGGCCAGCTCCGCCTGGTTGATGACGTCGGCGCTCGTCGATGCCGGTTGCGCGATGGTGATGCCGGCAGCCAGCGAGAGCGTTTCGGCGGTGTGTGCCCGCCCGGGAAGGGTGAATTTCAGTTCTTCCACGGATTGCCGGAGGCGGCCTGCAATGGCCTCGGCATTTTCGAGGCTGACATCCCGGCAGACGAAGGCGAATTCCTGCTGGCCCGCGCGAGCGACGAAATCGTTCTTCTTGATCGACTTGCGAAACAGCGCCGACACCTTGGCAAGCGCCTTCGCCGCAACCGCGCCGCCGTGGCGCTCGGCCATCTCGTGAAGCCCTTGAACGGAGACGAGAAGCAGGGCAATCGGCTGGTCTGCCCGCTCCGTTTCGAGAATGGAGTCGAGCTTCGCTGTCAGCGCCAGACGGTTCGGCAAGCCCGTCGCGGCGTCGCGGGTAAGCGACCGGCGGCTTTCGGCGAGATCCCCCTCGAATTCGGCCATGCGCTGCGCACTGGTTTCCAGTGCGTGCTGCAGGGCATTCTCTTCGTTCATCAAACGCCCTGCCGTTTCTCGGAGCCGTGCGGCGTCGTCGGCGAAGTCCGACAGGCCGGCAACGGGATCTGCCGCCAGCCGACGGGCGAAACGATCGAGTTCGATCTTGAACGTTTGCTTCTGCGTCAGCGCAAGCTTGAGCTTGCCGGCCATGTCGGCGAGGATTTCCTGGGCTGCAGCTCTCGTCCGGCCCGCTGCGAGGGCTGCGTGGGAGACAAGGTGATGCTTGAGGCCCAAGGCGTCCAGCGAGTCCTGTTGCGGGTTGTGCCCGAGTGCCGCAAGGTCCCGGGAAAGCTGGGGCAAGCGACCGGACAGCGCCTCGTAGAAAAGTTCGTAATTGCGGGGCAGGGCAGCGATCCCGTGCGCGGACATGGCATGCGCCACTTTCAGAATGATCGCTGCCTGCCGCGCCTGCGATCGGCCGGCGTCCGCTGGAACTTGCCTGGTCATTCCGTCGTGGTCCCCAAATGTCTATCGGACGATGGTGTCCGGATCGATGAGCACTATGGAAGGCCGCATTTAAGGGAGTCTGAAGATTTCATCCAGTCACCCATTCCCGCCCGGTATGGTTGCTGAATTCCATCTGAGGGAGGCCGGTTGCAACTGACAATCGCAACCGAGCTGACAGCCGTCAGCTCACCGATCTTTATACTTGACGCCTTTAGTCACCAATTATATTCGGCGCTGCTAAATCGGGCATCGGAGCTCGAGGCAAACAGCGACGGTCAAGAATGTCCATCTCGTTCACTGCGGATCTGGCGAAATGGGGCGACCGGCCGGCGCTGGTCTTTTGCGGGCAGCGGACCGTCACCTATCGGGAGCTGGGGGACCGGATCATGCGCCAGGCGCAGGCTTTCCGCGGTCCGCGCGGGCTGGTGGCGATCGAGGCCGAGCTTTCCGAACATGCCATCGTCGCCTATCTGGCAGCGCTGGCTGCAGGACATGCCGTGGCGATGCAGGCCCCGAAAAACGGCGCGACTGCATCTTGGGTCGATGCCTTCGAGCCAGACTTCTGCTTCCGCCGGATTGATGGCCGCTGGCGCACGGAGCATCTGCGACAAGACGGCAGGGCGCCCCATGACCAACTCGCCGTCATGCTCTCGACCTCCGGCAGCACCGGTTGCGGCAAAGCCGTCCGCCTGTCCCGGGAAAACATCACGGCAAACGCGGCGTCCATCGCGGACTATCTCGGTCTGACGGCCGCGGATCGCGGCTGCCTCATCCTGCCGCTTCATTACTCCTACGGCCTGTCGGTGCTGAATTCCCACCTGGCAGCCGGCGCCAGCCTCTATATCCCCGGCGGATCGGTCCTCGATGCCGGTTTCCTCGATGGTCTTGCCGAAAGCGGCAGCACGAACCTTGCGGGTGTGCCCTATTCCTACGAATTGCTGGAGAAGGTGGGCTTCCGCGATCGGCGGTTCCCGCACCTGCGTTTCATGACCGTCGCTGGCGGTCGGTTGGGCCCGGACGTCATCCGTCTCTACAACGACCACCTGGGCGCTCAAGGCGCGGCCTTCTTCGCCATGTACGGCCAGACCGAAGCCACCGCGCGCATCGCCTATATGCCGCCCGCTTTGCTTGCCGGCAACGAGGACAGGATCGGCGTTGCGATCCCAGGTGGGCGCCTCCTGATCGAGACTGAGAACGGTGCGCCGATCGAAAGCGACGGCCTGGCCGGTGAACTCGTCTATCGCGGCCCGAACGTGATGATGGGTTATGCCACGTCGCGTGACGATCTCTGCCGCGGTGCCGAACTCACCGAGCTGCGCACTGGCGATCTTGCGATGCGACATGCCGATGGGCTGTTCCAGATCGTCGGCCGCATGAAGCGGATCTCCAAGATTGCCGGGCTCAGGATCGCGCACGACGTGCTGGAAGCAGCGCTCGAAAGGCGCGGCATCGCAGCTGCCGTCGTCGGTGACGATGCCGGCCTTCACGCCTTTTGTACCGGCAACCGCGATGCCGAAGAGGTCAAGCGGTTCCTGGCGCAGGCAAGCGGGTTGACGCTCGCCCATCTGAAGGCCACCGCGCTTGCCGAGATGCCACGGCTTGCCAGCGGCAAGGTCGATTACAACGCGCTCAACATGGCAGCTCGCCAGGCAGCAGCCAACGGCGACGACGACAGTGGCGGCATCGAAGAACTCTTTGCGCAGGTCTTCTATCCGAAGCGGGTGAAGCGCTCGGACAGTTTTGTATCGCTGGGCGGCGACTCCCTTCGCTTCGTTCAGCTTTCTATGGGTTTGGAAAAGGCGTTGGGGCAAGTTCCGGACGCCTGGGAGACCTTGTCGATTGCCGACCTGTCGGTCCAGGAACACTGCGAGACCGCCACGCGGCGGATCGGGACGGACCTGCTGGTGCGTGCGCTGGCCATTCTGCTGGTCGTGGTGCACCATGAAACCGTGTGGCCGATCCCCGGTGGATCGGCGGCCATGGTCGTTCTCGCAGGCTTCAGCCTCGCCAGGTTCCAGATGGGGCCGCTTCTCGCCGGAGATGGCTGGGCGATCCTGCGGCCGCTCGCTCAGGTGCTGGTTCCCTATTATCTGATCGTCGCGGCCTATGCGGTTGCCTGGGGTGAGGTGCCCTGGGCCTCGGTTCTGCTCGTTGGCAATTTCGGCCTGACCCTGCCGGAGACGCATGGCATGGTGCCCTATCTCTACTGGTTCATCGAAGCCTATTGCCAGATGATGCTGGTCTTCGTCGGGCTTTTCGCCATTCCGCGGTTCCGCCGTTTCGTATCGGCAAGACCCTTCGCCGCAGGGATGTCTCTGCTTTTGGCGGCACTTGTCGCCCGGCTTGCCCTGCCGTTGCTCTGGCCGATCGGCAATCGGCAGATCTTTACCCTGCCCTGGATCTTTTATCTCGCCGTTATCGGCTGGTGCGCCGCCGTCGCCGAAACGGCCAAACAGCGGCTGCTGCTGATGGTGGCCGGCACAGGAGCCTTCCTGTTCTTCGGCCTGTACGAGGGAGTCTGGATCGGGACGCAGATCAAGTACATCTTGCAGATCGCCGTCTTGGCCGCGCTCATCTATCTCCCGCGCATCAACGTGCCGCGTTGGGCGGCGCAGCTTATCCTGCCTCTGTCGGCAGCGGGTTTCCACATCTACATCCTGCACCGCTTCGTGCCGGAGTTGCTGATGCTGCCGCTGCAGCCGGCATTGCCAACCCCGGCGTTTTCGTTCCTGTCGATCTTCGGCGGTGTGGCGCTCGGTCTCGTCGCCTGGCTCGGCCAGCGGCAACTCTTGAAAACGCTTGCCGCGTGGCGGGAGCGTGAGATCCGGCCACTTCGGGTGCTCAACTTCGCAGTGCTGCGATCTCCGCTACGCCCACTGTAATCCTTCGGTCCTGAGGAAATAGGCGAGATCGAGCGCCAGGGATGGGCCACCGAGCGCGGTGAGCGTTGCATGCGCCTGCCCGCGGTGATGGGTCTGGTGGTTGAAGAAATGCGCGAGCGTCGGTGCCAGCTTCTGCGTGATGACCGTAGGGTTGACGACCGGCGAATAGGTAAGGGCTGCGGCAAGGCGTTCGTCGCTGAGGCCATCGATCCAGGCGATGATGCGCGCGTCTTCGGCAATCCGAGCGGCGGTGAGTGCCGACAGATCGTCATGGAGGATCGTGTCGAGCGAGGCTGGGGCGTCGCCCTCGCGCGTAAAGCGCTTCATCCAGATACGGTCTGCAACGAGGATGTGGTTGAGGGTCGAAAGCAGTGAGCCGAAGAAGGCGCCTCGGTTTTGCCGCAACTCGGCATCGGTCAGTTCAGCGGCGGCGGCGTAGATCAGGCGGTTCGCCCAGCGGTTATAGTCGGCGAACATGCGAAAGTGATCGAGCATTGGTTATCTCCTGAGGGGGCTTCGGCTTGGGTCGACGACGCTAACTCGAAACCGCATTTCTGTGGCTGATATCACTCATGAAATTTACTGATTTGATGGCGCGGCCGATTTGTCGTTCAACGGGACGCCAACCGACCGGGAGTTCACATGACGAGAAAGCTCTATTCGCTTTGTGGTGCCGACAGGGCGCGTCCGTTCTCGCCGCATGTGTGGAAGACGAAGATGTCGCTCGCGCACAAGGGGCTCGATTTCGACATCGTGCCGATCGGTTTCACCGAAATCCCCGTGGTCGAGGATGGAGCGACAGGCCTGGTGCCGCTGCTGCGGGATGGCGAGCGGCTGGTGAAGGACAGCTTCGAGATCGCGCTTTACCTCGAACAGAACTATCCGGACCGCCCCTCGCTCTTTGCCGGCGCGGGAGGCATGGCCATCGCTCGCTTCGTCGAAGGCTGGTCGCAGACGACGCTGCACCCCGCGCTAACCCGCATCATCATCCGGGACATTCACGATCGCCTTGATCCGGTCGACCAGGCCTACTTCCGTGAGAGCCGCGAAAAGCGTTTCGGTACCTCGCTGGAAGCGGTCGCCGAAAGCGGGGGAGCATCTCTTGCGACCTTCTCGGAAAAGCTCGAGCCGCTGCGCCATGTGCTGAAATTTCAGGGTTTCCTCGGCGGCGCGTCACCGCTTTTCGCCGACTATATCGTCTTCGGCGCGTTTCAGTGGGCGCGCATCGTCTCGCCGCAGCGTCTCCTTCAGCCGGGCGATACCGTCACCGACTGGTTCGAACGCTGTCTAGACCTGCACCACGGGCTCGGACGTAGTGTGACGGCTGCGTGAAACCCTCTCGACCCAAGCCGAATCATCGGTGAACCCCCTTGTTTTGCGCGGGATTGGCGGCTAATGAACCGCCACTTCTCAAGAAACAAGGGATTTGAGCCAATGGCTATTGAACGTACCTTCTCGATGATCAAGCCGGACGCGACCAAGCGCAACCTGACCGGCGCCATCACCAAGATGCTCGAAGATGCCGGCCTGCGCGTCGTCGCCTCCAAGCGCGTCTGGATGAGCCGTCGCGAAGCTGAAGGCTTCTACGCCGTTCACAAGGAACGTCCGTTCTTCGGCGAACTGGTTGAGTTCATGTCCTCCGGCCCGACCATCGTTCAGGTTCTCGAAGGCGAAAACGCAATCGCCAAGAACCGCGAAGTCATGGGCGCCACCAACCCGGCAAACGCTGACGAAGGCACCATCCGCAAGGTTCACGCTCTCTCGATCGGCGAGAACTCGGTTCACGGTTCGGACGCTCCGGAAACCGCTGCTGAAGAAATCGCCTACTGGTTCTCGGGCACCGAGATCGTCGGCTGATTCAAGATCTTCGGTTCGGGCCGCAACGGCCTGAATTGACTCAGGATTTGAACCGGAGCGGAAACGCTCCGGTTTTTTATTGCCGGTCTCTCACACCGGGCATTTTGCCGTCTCGAAATGCTCCGGTGCCTTGCCGCCACGGAAGACCTCGGGGTTCTTGTCATAGGCGGGGCCTTCGACCAGCGCCTGTGCCGGCATGATGTCCTGGTCGATGTCGGAGATCACGGTGGTTTCGAGCTTCTGCAGCGACTGGCCCTCAGGGCCTTTGACCTCGATCGACACCGTATAGGGGCGGTCCTTCTTCACGCAGGTAATATCGGGGCTTTCCAGCACCACTTTTTCCAGCTTCGGAAACAGTTTGCGCTCCAGCGTCAGCGCGTCGCCGCCGGCCGGATTTTCAAAGCGTGCCACGACAACGCTGCCGTCGGGCACGGCCTCGGCCTTGGTGAGCGTGACCATATAGGTCGCGTAGGCGAGGCGATAGTTGAAGACGAACATCTTGCCCGTCAGCTTCAGCGGATCCGGGCCGCTCTCGCGCTGACACCCGGCAGTGACGACTGCGATGGCAACTGCCACCAGGATACCCAATGTCCTTGTCATGGGCCTGATTCTTCCCTGTTGCGATGGTAGTGGCGCCTGGCCTTGTTGCGATTGCCGCACACAGCCATGTCGCACCAGGTGCGGCTGCGATTGCGGCTGCGGTCGAGAAACAGCCAGCCGCAATTCGGGCAGATCTTCAGCCGGTCGGGTTCGGGGTTGGCCGCGAGGCTCAGCGCCGATTGCGCGGTCGCCGTGTCGAGCGGAAGCAGACCGCCAGAGTGGGGCGAGCCGCGCATGACGACGGCGATCGCCTCAAGCAGATCCGCCAGCAGTTCCGGTCGTCCATTGGCCGATATCTCGGCGCGAAAGTGCCGATCGGTCGCTTCGCGCAGCCACAGCAGCTTGGCGCGGTTTTCCGCGGCGACGGGGGCCAATGGGCCGAAGCGGGTGTTCTCCACCCCGAAGCGGTTGGCCGCTTCCGCGAAGGAATCGATCGCCGCGGCATCGGCGAAACGATCGATCCGGCGTTCCGGATCGAAACGCAGGACGATGGAATTGGCCACATCCAGCGCCAAGGCGCCGCCGGCAAATCGATGGGCTGTCCAGGTGAAGGTCATGTGAAAATCCTAACTGGTAAAAATGATTTTACCAGTTATATTGATCTTGTCACGCTCCGGATGCGCCATGCTCTATTTTCTGCAGCAGCTCGCCAATGCCGTTCCCATCGCTGCCCTCTATGCCGCGCTCGCTTTCGGCTATGCCATCGCCTTCGCGGTGACGCGCCGGGCTGATCTCACCTATGGCGCGCTCTTTGCGTTCTCCGGCCAAATGTTTGTGCTGTTTGCGGATTTCGGCTGGAACCGGCTGTGGCTGGTGCTGCCAGCTGCTCTTGCCCTCGGGGCGGCGGCAGCCTTGACCTTCAGCCTCGGCGCCGGGCTCGTGGCCGGGCGGTATGTCATGCGGCCGCTTGCCTTTTCCTCCGCCAACACGGTCGTCGTCGCTTCGCTAGGTTGCCTATTGGTCCTGATGGAAATGGCGCGGCTCGCCTCGCAGACACGCAGCCTGTGGCTGCCACCGTTCCTGAACGGCAACATCGTCTTCTGGAACGATCCGCGCTTTCCCGTAACCCTGACGGTTATCCAGCTTGGCAACACGGTGCTGATGGCTGCGCTCGTGGCAGCCGGGCACTGGTTCCTCACGCATTCGCGGGCAGGGCGGTTTTGGCGTGCAGTGTCCGAGGACCGGGGGGCTGCAGCGCTCTGCGGCGTCGACGCCGCGACCGTCTACATCGTCGCCTATGGCGTGGCATCGTTGATCGCCGCGGTCTGCGGCATTCTCGCTGCGTCCTATTACGGCAACATGGACTTCGGCACGGGATTGACCTTTGGCGTCAAGGTGCTGTTCATCGCCGCGATCGGCGGCCAGGCTTCACCCCTCTACGCGGCGCTCGGTGCGGCCGGAATCGGATTACTTGAGACGCTCTGGACTGCCTATGGCCCCATTCTCTGGCGCGACTTCGCGATCTTCGGCTTTCTGGTGATCGTGCTGGCGATAACGCGCAAGGAGAAGGTTATCCCCTGATCGCAAGGGGGACGCTACTTCGTCGACCAGCGGTCCCGTGCGGTATCGTCCGCATCCTTGGCGCTGACCCAGCCGCCGGTGGTGCCGTCGTCGAGGTGTTCTTTTTTCCAGAAGGGCGCCGACGTCTTCAGGAAATCCATGATGAAGTTGGCGCCATCGAAGGCGGCCTGCCGATGCCGCGAGGCGGCAACGACCAGCACGATGTTTTCGCCGGGAAGGATTTTTCCGTAGCGGTGAATGGCGGTGGCGGCCTGGAGCGAGAAGCGCTCGACCGCCTCGTTGGAGATGCGCGCGATCTCCGCTTCCGCCATGCCGGGGTAGTGTTCGAGCTCAAGGGCGGCAAGCGTGCCGGCTTCGTCGCGGCAAAGCCCCGAAAAGGTAACGACCGCGCCGATGTCGCGACGTCCAGCCGAAAGCTTCTCAACCTCGGCATTGAGGTCGAAATCCTCGCGCTGAACGCGCACGGTGACCGGCGCGCTCATGGGCTCAGCCACCCGTCATCGGCGGAAACAGGGCAATCTCCCGGGCGCCGGCAATCGGCTCCCCGTGGTCGACATGCTCCTGGTTGATGGCCGCACGGATGACGTTTTCGTGTTCGAGCGCCGCTTCGTATTCCTCGCCGAGCGTCTTCAGGTGCGTGAGCAGGTCGGCGACGGAGACAACGCTGGCCGGAACGTCCAGCGTCTCTTCGCCCTTGCCGATGCGCTCGCGCACCCAGGAGAAATAGACGAGATTGACCGTGCTCATTCGTTGACCACGTGCTTGAGGCCGGCGCGGAAATAATCGTAGCCCGTATAGAGCGTGATGGCGGCGGCGATCCAAAGGAGCACGATACCAGCCTCGGTCGTGTAGGGCAAAACCTTGTCGCCGGCGGGGCCTGCCAGCAGGAAGGCAATCGCCACCATCTGGATCGTGGTCTTCCACTTGGCGATGCGGGTGACCGGCACGCTGACCTTCAGCGCCGCGAGATATTCACGGAGGCCCGATACCAGGATTTCGCGGCAGAGGATGATGATCGCAGCCCAAATCGACCAGCCGGCGATCGTGCCGTCGGCTGCGACGAGCAGCAGGATCGAGGCGACAAGCAGCTTGTCGGCGATCGGATCCAGCATCTTGCCGATGTTCGACGTCTGCTTCCAGATGCGGGCGAGATAGCCGTCGAAGAAGTCGGTGATCGACGCAATCGCGAAGAGCGTGACCGCGGTCCAGCGTGCAAAATCCGAACTGTGCAGCCGCCCTTCGATGAAGAAGCAAAGGACGATCAGCGGCACGATCAGGATTCGGAAATAGGTGAGCAGGTTCGGGATGCTGTAGGCGACGGGCGTGGGCATGGATTCGTGTTCTCTGGTTCGTCTGGTACAGAATGACTTTGCTGGCCGGAGGTCAACAGGTCATCGTCGGCAACTGTCATATTTGCCCTATTGCATGTGAACGCCGGGTGAATTGTGACACCCGGTTTTCATTTCGCGGCGTCGTCGTGGAAATGTTCGTAAACCAGCCGGGCCACCGTTTCGGAAATGCCGCTGACGGCCATGAGGTCGTTGATGCCGGCGCGGGAGACGGCCTTCGCGGTGCCGAAATGCGTGAGCAGCGCGCGCTTGCGCGTCGGACCGATGCCGGCGATTTCGTCGAGCGGGTTCTTGACCATCTCCTTCTTGCGCCGCGCCCGATGCGAGCCGATCGCAAACCGGTGCGCCTCGTCGCGCAGTCGCTGGATGAAGTAGAGCACCGGGTCGCGCGGCGGCAGCGTGAAGCTGTCTCGTCCAAGCGCGAAGAAGCGTTCGCGTCCGGCATCGCGGTCGACACCCTTGGCAACGCCGATTGCGGTCACGCAGTCTTCGACGTCGAGCTCTTTAAGAATGGCCCGCACGGCGGTCATCTGGCCCTGGCCACCGTCGATGAGGATGACATCGGGCCAGGCGGGGAAGGCGCCGTCATCGGTCGGCTCGGCGCTCCTGTCTGGCTTGCCTTCTTCCTTGAGCAGTCGCGAAAACCGCCGCGTCATCACCTCGCGCATCATGCCGAAGTCGTCGCCTGGCGTGATGTCGGTCGATTTGATGTTGAACTTCCGATACTGGCCTTTGACGAAACCTTCCGGCCCCGCCACCACCATGCCGCCAACGGCGTTGGTACCCATGATGTGGGAGTTGTCGTAGATCTCGATGCGGCGCGGTGTGCGTTCGAGCTTGAAGGTTTCCGAAAAGCCTTCAAGCAGCCTCGACTGGGAGGCGGTCTCCGCCAGCTTGCGGCCATGGGCTTCACGCGCATTGGCAAGCGCGTGGTCGACGAGATCCTTCTTCTCGCCGCGCTGCGGCACCTGGATCGCGACTTTGTATCCGGATTTCTCGCTGAGCGCCTGGCCGAGCAGTTCCTGTTCTTCCACGGCTTCGCAAAGCAGGATCTGCCGTGGACAGGGCTTGTCATCGTAAAACTGCGCAAGGAACTGCGAGAGCACCTCAGCTGTCGGCAGCGAGGGGTCGGCTTTCGGGAAGTAGGCGCGGTTGCCCCAGTTCTGGCCGGTGCGGAAGAAGAAGACCTGGATGCAGGAAATGCCGCCTTCGTGGTGGATCGCAAAGACATCCGCTTCCTCGACGCCGGCGGGATTGATGCCCTGATGGCTCTGGACGTGGCTGAGTGCCGCCAGACGGTCGCGGTAAAGGGCCGCCCGTTCGAAGTCGAGGTTCTCGGCGGCCTCGCCCATGGCGGCGGCAATCGTCGCCTTCACCGCCTGGCTCTTGCCCGAGAGAAAGTCCTTGGCCTCCTGCACCAGCTCCGCATAGCCCTGATCGCTGATTTCGCCGGTGCACGGCGCCGAACAGCGCTTGATCTGGTAGAGCAGACAGGGCCGCGTGCGCGTCTCGAAAACGCTGTCGGTGCAGGTCCGAAGCAAAAAGGCGCGCTGCAGCGAATTGATGGTGCGGCCGACGGCGCCGGCCGACGCGAACGGACCGAAGAAATCGCCTTTGCGACTGCGCGCGCCGCGATGCTTGTAGAGCGCCGGCGCCCGGCTGTCTCCCGTCACTAGGATATAGGGAAACGACTTGTCGTCGCGCAAAAGCACGTTGAAGCGTGGGCGCAAGCGCTTGATCAGGTTTGCTTCGAGCAGCAGCGCCTCGATCTCGGTGCGCGTGGTCACGAACTCCATGTTCGCCGTTTCGCGGACCATGCGCGCGATACGGTTGGAGTGGCCGCGCCCCTGGGCATAGTTGCTCACACGCTTCTTCAGGCTGCGCGCCTTGCCGACGTAAAGTACGTCGCCGGTCTCGTTGAACATGCGGTAGACGCCGGGACCGTTTGGCAACAGTTTGACGAAGGCCTGGATCAGCTCCGCGCCTTTCAAGCCTTCCATTTCGGCCTGATTCTCGTTCCACTCGACCGGCGGCGCAGCGCTTGTGCTTTCTGCCGCTTCGACCAGATCGTCGTCGTCTTCCGTCTCGGTACCGTCGTAGAGGATGCCGCCGTCGGCCGGCACGCGTCCATTCATTCCACTATCTCCCTGATGTCGGGCGTTTCCCAGGCGAGGTGCTGGCCCCCGTCGAGCGCAATCATCTGTCCGGTGATCGACGGTGTGTCGAACAGGAAGCGGATGGTCCGTCCGAATTCGTCGAGCGTCGGCCCGCGTTTGAGAATCAGCGCATCGACCTGCGCCTCAAAATCCCCAGGGTCCTGCCGTTCGTTCGGCAGCGTCGGCCCGGGGCCGATGCCGTTGACACGGATGTGCGGGGCAAGCGCCTGCGCCATTGTCCGGGTTGCCGTCCACAGCGCCGACTTGGACAACATATAGGAATAAAAGCGCGGATTGGGAGCCCAGACGCGTTGGTCGATGACATTGATAATGAGTCCATTGGCGTCGGCCGGCAGCTGCCCGGCGAAATCGCGCGCCAATAGGGAAGGAGCCTTCACATGCAGGGCGAAGTGCTGATCCCAGATTGATTCGTCGAAAGCCTCGAGGCTGTCCTTCTTGAAGACCGAGGCATTGTTGACCAGCAGATCGAGAGGACCGAGCGCCTCAGCGGCGCGGGCAATGAGCGTCGAGGTCTCCGCCGTATCGGTGAGGTCGGCGCGAAGCGCGACCGCCTTCGTTCCAGCTTCGGTGAGAGCCCGGGCCAGCGCTTCCGCTTCGTCAAATGAGGCGTCGGCATGGATAGCGACCGCAAAACCATGGGCCGCAAGATCCTCAACTATAGCTTTGCCGATCCGCTTGGCGCCCCCGGTCACGAGGGCCGCCTTCAGTGCTTTCTTCAACGTTTCATCCCGCTTTTTCGAATCTTCGCGTCAGCGGACGAAGATATAGGCAAGAAACGTGAGGCTGAAACACTCCCTGACAGTTCCTTGCGGAAAAATTAATGGAATTGGCGTAAATTGTATTATTTTGAATGTATATAGTATAACTTTCGTTAATCTTGAAATATGGTTAACAAATCCCCTGTTGCCCCAAAGCAACATCAAATTTCGGGCGTGTTTGTGCCACCAAAATTTCACATTTTGGCTCTTGTGAATCCTCATTTGCTGGCCAATTTCAGCTCAACCGGGCGGGTTAATTGAAAGTTGTCCGATGTTTCACTGTGGGACCCCAAGCCCACGACGCATCGGTACGAAAAGGAGAATATTTATGCGTACGCTCACCACCACCCTCATGGCTTCCGCCATGGCCCTCATCGCCTTCCAGGCCGCCCAGGCTGCAGATGCGATCGACGAAGTTCCGGCAGCTCCGCAGGCCGAATACACCGAGCCGGCAGTGAAGAACTGGTCGGGCGCCTATGTCGGTGGTACCGCCGATTGGCACCATGGTCAGCATGACGCGACCGGCAGCAACACGGCAGCTGGTTTCGGCGGCGGTCTCTACGGCGGCTACAACGTACAGAGCGGCCAGCTGGTATACGGCGGTGAAGCCGATATTGGTTACTCCGGCCAGGATTCGACCAAGGGCAACCTGCGCATGAAGCAGGGCGTCAACGGTTCGCTGCGCGCTCGCGTCGGTGTCGATCTGAACCCGGTACTGCTGTACGGCACCGCCGGTCTCGCCGTCGGCCAGGCCAAGGGCAGCGTTGGTGGCGCTTCCGACACGAACACCATGGTCGGCTGGACCGCCGGTGCTGGCGCGGAAACCTTCGTCACCGACAACATCACCGCACGCGTCGAGTACCGCTACACGGACTACGGCTCGAAGGACTTCAAGATGGGCGGCACCAACGTGTCCTCCGGTTACGACGAGCACAGCGTTCGCGTCGGTATGGGCGTGAAGTTCTGATCGGCTTTTGCCGGATCAAAAGAAGGCCGGGGTGACCCGGCCTTTTTTTATGTCCTAACGTTTGTCCGGCTGATTTTTCAGGCCTTGAACTTGGAATAGTCGGGGAAGTGCTTTTCGAACTTCGCCGGCCAGTTCTTGAGCTTGGCGCGGCCGCGCTGCCACTCGCCGCTGAAGCGCAACTCGATGTAACGCAGCATCGCCGCAAGGGCGAAATGCCCGGCATGAAGCTTGGCTCCGGTCTTCGGCAGATTGGCGTTCAGGTGGTCAAGACTGCGTTCCACCTTTTCCCATTGCCGGTCGATCCAGGGCTGATGCACCTTTTCCGGCGGGTGCGAGCGCTTCTCGTAGACGATCGCGAGTAGGCTGTCGCAGACGCCGTCGCACAAGGCTTCGAGGATCTCGACGTCGGTCCGCTTACCCGCGTTCTTGGGGTAGAGCTTGCCCTTGGTTTCCCGATCGATGAAATGCATGATCGCGCGGCTGTCGTAGACCGAACGGCCATCGTCGAGGATGAGCGTCGGTATCTTGCCGAGCGGATTATTGGCGATCAGTTCCGGGGGATTGGCGCCGGTGTCGGTCAGCACGCTGTCCGCCGAAAACCCGGCATAATGCGCGGCCATCCGAACCTTGTTCGAATAGGGCGAAGCGGGCGAGTACAGTATCTTCATCGAACGTCTTTCTTTCCAGGAATTGCGGTTTTCAAGGCGAGCATCGTTTGCGTTCCGATCCCCCGCCAGCTACGGCGCCGGGGGCAGGGACACATTGTCTTTCCGGCAGGCCTGGCGATCGACAGCCGGGCAGGATCGGAAGTTCAGCGATTTGTCGAAGCAGATCCGGATTTCTTCGAGCCTGTTGCCTTCACAGGTAACGGCGACGGCATCCTTCGTCATGCCGGGATTTTTGGCGACGAGCGCGACTTCGATCGCGTTGACGGACAAATTGGTCTGCTGTCGGGGTGGTGAGAGTTCCGCCGGCAGCGCAAGCCGGTTCCACGCGGAGCGGGTGACGGCGAAATAGTCCTCCTGGCTGAGGCCCGAGCAGGTGCCGTGCTTGCGCCATTGATGGCCGATCAGACCCATGGACGGGATGAGATCCAGATACTGCTTGCCGAGCGACGACGGCACACGATCGGATTGCCGCGTCGGGCAGAAGTCCGGATATCCTTTTTCGTTCTGGGGCCAGAGGCCGTGCACGATCAGGCCGCGATTGGATCCCGCCTCGCATTGGCTGGATTTTCCGTTGGGATCATTGTCGCCACACCAGGTCGGCGACCAGGACAGTGACAACACGTAAAAATCGAAACCACTGCCGATCGGTACCGCGGCGGCTGTGTTCGCGCTGTCGCCTTTGGTTGCCGTCGGCGCTTTCTCGGTGTTCTGGTCACTGCAGCCGATCAAGTTTGCCGCAACGAAAAGCGCCGGCAAAAGCCGGCGCATAGTCCGGAGTGGCGCCATTTTTATTGAAGCGATGCGCAGTGCGCACCGTAAACGTACCAGGGATCAAGCCCGCCGACGCAGAACTCGATGCTGCGGCCGACACCGGCAAAGCCCCAGGGGCGTTCGATGACATAGTACAGCGAGCGCTGATACCCGTCCGTCATCACAGCGGTGGCGCGGCAATATTCGCGTTCGACCAGGTGCGTCTCGTCGCGGAGCTCCTGCCTGCTTTGTCCCGTGTTGCGGATCTCGGCGATCGACAGATTGGCGTGGAGATAGTTCGCATCCCGGTATTCGAAGCGGGAGGTGATGAAGCCGAGCACCGACGCCTCGCTGCAAACACCGGTATCGTAGAAGGACTGGGCTGGGGCACCGCCGATGTAGTCGGCGGCCATAGCGCCCGGCGCTGCGGCGCCGGCGAGCGAAAGCGAAATGAGAAGCTTGGCGGCGAGCGTGCGAGTCATGGGCGTCTCCCTAAGTCGTCACTCAAGATTGCGGCGTGTGGCCGCCACCCGTCAAGCCCCTCCGGTTGCCTGTTCTTCGCCGCGCAGCCAGAAGCAGCGCGAAGAGGCGAAGCGATCCTGCGCCAGCCGGGTTTTCAGGAACGGCAACAGCAGGTCGAGTTCGCCCTTCAGCGTGAAAGGCGGGTTGACGATGATGAGGCCGGAGCCGGAAAGCCCGGTGGTTTCCCGGTCGCTCCGGACCGAAAGCTCGGCGCAGAGCATCTTCGGAATATCGAGCGCCTTCAGCGTCTCGTGGAATGCCTTGATCGGCGCGCCCTGCTTCAATGGATACCACAGGCAGTAGACGCCGCCGGTAAATCGCCGGTAGGCGCGCGCGAGGCCCTCGGCGAGGCGGTCGTATTCGCCTTCCTTTTCAAAGGGCGGATCGACGAGGATCAGTCCGCGCTTTTCCTTCGGCGGCAGATGTGCGCCGAGCGCCAACCAGCCGTCGAGCTCGGTAACCCGGCTTTGGAAATCACCGTCGAAAAGCCGGTGCAGCGTTTCGTAGTCGTCCGGATGCAACTCCATCGCCGAAAGCCGGTCCTGCGGACGGAAGAGCATGCGGGCAAGCTTCGGCGAACCAGGATAGAGTGTCAGCTCGGGTCCGGGATTGAGCGTGCGGATCGACGCCAGATAGGGAGCGAGGACGGCAGCGATCTCGGCGGGCAGTTCACCCTCGAGAAGTCGGCCGATGCCGTCGCGCCATTCCCCGGTCTTCTGCGCTTCCTCGCTGGAGAGGTCATAGAGGCCGATGCCGGCATGGGTATCGAGCACCCGGAATGACTTCTCCTTCTGCTGGAGATAGGTGATGAGCCGCGCCAGCACCGCGTGCTTCAGGACGTCGGCAAAATTGCCCGCATGGTAAATGTGCCGATAGTTCATGAGCGCCGCCGATGGCCCCGATCAATTGTTTCGATGGGTGGACGATTGGCTCTTTGAGCCCGTTTGTCGATGCCATATAGAAAAGCCATGAACGTTGCGACCCCCATCAAAGCAGAAAAATCGATCGGTCATTCGGTCTGTCCGCACGACTGTCCCTCCGCTTGCGCGCTGGAGGTGGACCTGACCGCCGAAGGGCGGATTGGCCGCGTGCGTGGCGCTTCCGCCAACACCTACACCGCCGGTGTGATCTGTGCCAAGGTGGCGCGCTACTCCGAGCGCATCTACCATCCGGGCCGGCTCATGGTGCCGCAGCGCCGCAAGGGCGCCAAGGGCGAGGGCAGCTGGCAGGAGGTGAGCTGGGAAGCGGCGCTCGACGAGATTGCCGATCAGTTCATCCGCGCCGAGCAGAGGCATGGCGCAGAAGCCGTCTGGCCCTACTTCTATGCCGGCACCATGGGCCAGGTGCAGCGCGACTCGATCGATCGGCTGCGTCACGCCAAGCGCTATTCCGGCTTCTTCGGCTCGATCTGCACCAACATGGCCTGGACTGGCTTGACCATGGCGACCGGCGCCTTGCGTGGTCCCGATCCGCGCGAGATGGCCAAGGCCGATTGTGTGGTCATCTGGGGCACGAACGCGGTCGCGACCCAGGTCAATGTGATGACCCATGCGGTGAAAGCCCGTAAGGATCGCGGCGCGAAGATCGTCGTCATCGACATCTACGACAATCCGACCGTCAAGCAGGCGGACATGGGGCTGGTGCTGAAGCCCGGCACCGATGCAGCACTTGCCTGCGCCGTCATGCACATCGCCTTCCGTGACGGCTATGCCGACCGGGCCTATATGGCGAAGTTCGCGGACGACCCGGCCGGGCTTGAGGCGCATCTTCAGTCGCGCGGGCCGGAATGGGCCTCCGCCATCACCGGGCTTTCGGTCGAGGAGATCGAGGCCTTCGCCAAACTCGTCGGCACGACGCCACGCACCTACTTCCGCCTGGGCTACGGCTTCACCCGCCAGCGCAACGGTGCCGTCGCCATCCATGCGGCGACCTCCGTGGCGACGGTGCTCGGCTCCTGGAAGCACGAAGGCGGCGGTGCCTTCCACTCCAACAACGATATCTTCAAGCTCGACAAGCGCGAGCTGATCGGCTCGGCCTTCCACGATCCGGATGTGCGCATGCTCGACCAGTCGCAGATCGGCCGCGTGTTGACCGGGGACGCCGAAGCATTGCGCCATCGCGGACCGGTGACGGCGATGCTGATCCAGAACACCAATCCGGTGAACGTCGCCCCGGAGCAGCGGCTGGTGAAACGCGGCTTCCTGCGCGACGATCTCTTCGTCGCCGTGCACGAGCAGTTCATGACCGATACGGCTGCGGTCGCCGATATCGTCCTGCCCGCCACCATGTTCCTCGAACATGACGACCTCTATCGCGGTGGCGGTCACCAGCATATCCTGATCGGACCCAAGGTGGTGGAGCCGCCCTCGACCGTGCGCACCAACCTCTTCGTCATCGAGGAACTGGCCAAGCGCCTGGGCGTTGCCGACCATGCCGGCTTCGGCCTGACCGAGCGCCAGCATATCGATCGGCTGCTTGCCAATTACGGCATTGGTTACGAGGAGATGAGACAAGAGAAGTGGCTGGACTGTCAGCCAGCCTTCGAAGACGCGCATTATCTCAACGGCTTCGGCCATCCCGACGGCAAGTTTCGCTTCAAGGCGGACTGGACGGGAACGCCCGCACCGAACCGGCCGCCGAAGTCCATGGGTGTTCAGGGGCCGCACGCGGAACTGCCGGAGTTCCCTGACCACGTCGATCTGATCGAGGTGGCCGACGCCGAGCATCCATTCCGTCTCGCGACCTCGCCGGCCCGCTCGTTCCTCAACTCGACCTTTGCCGAGACGCCGTCCTCCATCCAGAAGGAAGTGCGCCCGGAAGTGATGCTCCATGCGGACGACGCAGAGGCGCTTGGCATCGCCGATGGTGATGTCGTCCAGCTCGGCAACCAACGCGGCGAGATCCGCCTGCATGCAAAAATCGGCGGGGGTACACGCCGCGGCGTCGTGATCGCCGAGGGGCTGTGGCCGAACGGCGCCCATCTCGACGGGGAGGGGATCAACGTGCTTACCGGTGCCGATGCCGTGGCGCCCTATGGCGGTGCCGCTTTCCACGACAACAGGGTCTGGCTCTGGTTGGCGCGCTAAAAACAGGTTGTTCAACGACGGAACCCTCCATGAGCGGCGACCACCACCATGCAGATGTCAGCAGCACGCCCGTCTCCCGGCTTTGGGCTTCGCTTGGCCTGACCGGCGGCTTCATGCTGGCCGAAGTCGTGGGTGGGGTGCTGACCGGCAGTCTGGCGCTGATCTCCGACGCCATGCACATGTTGACCGACACGGCCGCCCTGGCGATCGCGCTCGTCGCCATCCATGTGGGCCGCCGCCCGTCCGACCTGTTGCGCACCTATGGCTATGCGCGTTTCGAAATCCTGGCCGCCGCCTTCAACGCGTTGCTCCTGCTCGGCGTTGCCTTCTACATTCTCTACGAAGCCTGGAAGCGCCTGTCGGAGCCGCAGGAAATCCAGTCGGGCGGCATGCTGGTGATCGCGATTATTGGCCTGCTCGTCAATCTCGCTTCGATGCGGCTGCTGACCAGCCACAAGGACGAGAGCCTCAACGTCAAGGGCGCCTATCTTGAGGTCTGGTCCGACATGCTCGGGTCGCTGGCCGTCATCGTCGGCGCGGCGCTCATCTGGTTCACCGGCTGGCAATGGGTGGACTCCCTGCTTGCCGTCGGTATCGGCTTCATGGTCTTCCCGCGCACCTGGGTGCTCCTCAAGGAGTGCGTCAACATCCTGCTCGAAGGGGTGCCGCCGGGCATGCGGCTCGCCGATGTCCACGCGACCATCGCGGCCGTGCCCGGTGTCACCTCGGTGCACGACCTTCACCTCTGGGCAATCACCCAGAGCCAGCCGTCGCTGACCGCCCATGTGGTGCTCGCCGAGGGCGCCGATGGTGAAGCGGTGCGCCAGGCGATCGAGAGCCGTTTGCGCCAGGAGTTCGACCTGCACCACACGACCTTGCAGACGGAGCGCGAGGATCGCGCGGCAACGGAACATGTTCACTAGAACGCGCGGCGGTCTAAGGCCGGAGTGGCCGGATTGCTTCCGCCAATGAAGGATTTCGCATGAGCATACATCACGATCCGCGCGTCAGGATCATCGGCCGACGCACGCTCTGGGACGGGTTCATCCACCTCGAGGAGGTGACGCTCGAACAGGACATGTCGAACGGCGTGACCGCGACGCTGAAGCGCGAGGTTCACGATCATGGCAGTGCCGCGACCATCCTGCTCGTTGATGCCAGGCGGCAAAGCGTAGTGCTGGTGCGGCAGCTGCGCGTTCCCGTGCTTCTGCAGGGGCACCCTGCCTACATGATCGAAGCGGTGGCCGGGTTGCTGGACGACGACACCCCGGACGTCGCGATCGCCCGCGAGGCCCTGGAAGAGACCGGCTACCACGTCGAGGGCGCCACCCACCTTTTCGATGCCTATATGAGCCCGGGCGCAATCACCGAACGCACGAGCTTCTTCGTCGGCCATATCGACGTCACGGAAAAACGCGGGGATGGCGGCGGGCTCGCGCATGAGGGCGAGGATATCGAAGTTCTCGAAATACCGCTCGAGCAGGCGTTCGCGATGATCGCCACCGGCGAGATCTGCGACGCCAAGACGATCATGCTGTTGCAATGGGCCAAGCTAAACCGCAACGAGCTCATCGGCTAACTTATTGTTTTATAAGAATATAATTTATTACGGATATTTCACTTTTTGATCCGTATCGGGTAAGCTAAAGCGCTGATGTTCTCATCATTTGACATGGGCGCCCATGACATCCTCCATCTCGGAAAGCGCAACCGACGACGAGCAGCAGGCGGAGGGAGGTTGGATCTCCTTCCTGCGCCGCAACCGTCGCTATCTTTCGGCCGCCGGTACGCTTTTTGTGATCGCTCTCTTCGGCTTTGCGATCTTTCATCTGACATCGGAAGTTCAGTACGACGAAGTCGTGCAGGCACTGGCGGACACGCCCTGGACGGCGGTTGCGGCAGCGATTTTCTTCACGGCATTGAGCTTCCTGGCGCTGACCTTCTATGACGTCAGCGCGCTCGACTACGTCCGGCGCAAACTGCCCTACGCCGATGTGGCGCTGACGGCCGCGTGCGCCTATGCCGTCGGCAACACCGCGGGCTTCGGTGCGCTGAGCGGTGGCGCGATCCGCTATCGGTCCTACTCCCGCCTCGGCATTGAGCCGGAAAACATCGCCCGGATCATCGCCTTCGTGACGCTCGCCTTCGGGCTTGGCCTTCTGACGGTGACCTGTCTCAGTCTGCTCGCGGTGGGCGAATATGTGGCGCCGATGACAGGGCTCGATCCCCTGTTCCTGCGCCTGATTGCAGTCATCATCCTCGGCGGGTTGTTCTCCGTGTTCTTCCTGGCGCGCGACGGCCGCGAGGTGAGCCTGGGACGCATGACCCTGC